>NZ_JBFAZW010000088.1:0-45688 GCF_040682015.1 Dactylosporangium sp. NPDC051485 | reverse complement strand
CAGCTCACCGACATCAACGGCGCCCGCGAGACGGTGTTCAAGGGCGAGACCCTGCGCGGCCTGCTGCTCACCTCGTACGGCTTCAGCGAGTTCGGTGCCAAGGCGGCCCAGGCCGCGCTGGTGGCCTACCTCGGCGCCGGGCTGCTGTTCCTGGTCGGTGCGGCCGGCCTGATCCACGCCGCCCGCACGCCGCGCAGCCAGGGCTTCGCGGAGCCCGAGCGGACCGCCGCCAAGGATCTCATCACCGCGTAACCGACCACTCGCGCAACCGGTCCCGGGCCTCAGGCCCGGGACCGGTTCACGTCGCACGCGAGTCGGGGGACTCTCCACGACAGGCCTTCCGGCCCGTGTGCGCGGTCGCCTGACGGGCGAGGGTGAGGGTATGGGGCAGCGTTGCCCCACCGGTGAAGGAGGAAGCCATGACGTACCGCGTCGCCATCAACGGTTTCGGCCGGATCGGCCGGGATCTCGTCCGGTGCCTGGTCGAGCGGGACCTGCTCGGCCGGGACATCGCCGTCGTCGCGATCAACGACCTGTTCGACACGGCGACGCTGGCGCACCTGCTGGAGTACGACTCGACCTTCGGCCGGCTGCGCGCCACCGTGGACGTCGACCCGTCCGGCGGCGGCCTGACGATCGGCGGGCACTACGTCGAGGTGCTGCGCCAGCGCGACCCGAGCTTCCTGCCCTGGGCCGATCTGGACGTCGACCTGGTGATCGAGTCGACGGGCAGGTTCCGCGGCCGCGAGGACGCGATCACGCACCTCAAGTCCGGCGCCCGCAAGGTGCTCATCTCCGCGCCCGGCAAGGACGTCGACGCAACCCTCGTGCCGGGCGTCAACGACAGCACGTACGACCCGCGGCTGCACGAGATCGTCTCGGCGGCGTCGTGCACCACGAACTGCGCCGCGCCCATGGCCCAGGTCCTGCACCGGGCGTTCGGCGTCGAGCAGGGCTTCCTGACCACGGTGCACGCGTACACCAATGATCAGGTCGTCCTCGACTCCCCGCACAAGGATCTGCGCCGCGCCCGGACGGCGGCCACCAACATCATCCCGACCGGAACCGGTGCTGCCAAGGCGATCGGCCTGGTGCTGCCCGAGCTCGCCGGGCGCCTCGGCGGGGTCGCGCTGCGAGTGCCGGTCGAGAACGGCTCGATGACCGACCTCACCGTCCGGCTGTCCGAGGCCGTCACGGCCGACCAGGTCAACGCCGCGTTCGCGGCGGCGGCGGACGGTCCGCTGGCGGGGATCCTGCGCTACAGCGAGGCGCCGCTGGTGTCCCGCGACATCATCGGCGACCCGGCGTCGTGCGTGTTCGACGCCGGGCTCACCGCGGCCGACGGGCACCTGGTGAAGGTCTTCGGCTGGTACGACAACGAGTGGGGCTACACCAACCGGCTGGTCGACCTGGCGCTGCGCTTCGCCGCCACCGCCGCGTAACCAGCCCGTCGCGTGGCGGCCGGATCGCCACTCCCCCTCGACCTGGTCGTCCGGCCGCCACGCGTTCGGCAGCGCGCGCAAGATCCCCTCCCGCAGGTGGGCGGTCACGGGTCGAGGGGGGTGAGCGGCGGATGGCGTTGCGCCTCCCGCGCGGCAAGGATGGCCATGTCGCGCCGGTACTGTTCGGCCGACAGGTACCCGGCCAGCAGCCACTTGGTGAGCACGGCCTCGGCCCGCTCGCCTCGCAGTGAAGCCGGCGGCAGTCCGAGCGACTCCCGGCTCCGGCGCCTGGCGATCCACGCGCTACCGGACGACAAGATCGCCACCACCACCAGGACAATCAAGAAGACGGCGAGCTCCACCACGACCACCCCCGCCGGCATCCGCCTCGTCTTCAACCTTTGCTCAGCCGGTTTCCGGCAGCAACCGGTTCGCGGATACCTCCGCCCCCGCGGCGGCATCTCGGGCGAGCTCTCAGCGAGAGTCCCACCGCCAGCAAGCAGACCCACGCCGCACTGCCGCCGTTGCGCATTCCGCCACATCGGAGATCAGCGGCGGTACATCGGGAAGCTGCCAGCCGCCTTCACCGCCGACACCGTCGCGACTGTCGTGATGCCGCCCCTCCGGGGCAGGCCGGCAGCGGGCATAGCCTAGCAATCCTATGTGATTAGTATGCGACAGTCCATGATTTTCCCCGTGGTCGTGACAAGGGCGACAGGACTGACCGCAGAGCGTTGACACCATCGACGGGTACTGTTCCACTTGCGCCATGGCACCAGCGTTGCGACTGACGATCCGCGGACACATCGACTTCGGTCGCGTGGGGTCGTCGCGCTGTCCCGCCTGACCAGCGCTCACCGCCCCCGCACGTCCGGGTAGGCGTAACCCCGTCGAATCCCCAGCAGACCACCTCGGCGTAGCACCCCGGCCGAGCGGTCGATGCTGTCCGCACATCACGCCCGGAGGCCCATGATGACCGTCGCTCCCGTCCGACCGGAGACATCCGCCGTGGACGCCGACCTGTTCCGGCGCCTGCTACGCCACCACGCCGCTTCCGCCGTGGTGATCACCGCGGCGGGTGCTCCCCCGGCCGGCTTCACCGCCACATCGTTCACGTCGGTCTCGCTCGACCCGCCGCTGGTGTCGTTCAGCCTGTCCCGCACCGCGTCGACGTGGCGCACCGTCGAGCGCGCCCGCACCGTCGCCGTCCATGTCCTGGGCCACGAGCACGAGCACATCGCCCGGACGTTCGCCACCAGCGGCATCGACCGCTTCGCCGCGGGCGTCGCGTGGGAGCCCGGCCTGGACGGTGTGCCGCTGCTGCACGGCGTGCCGACCCGCCTGGTCTGCCGGGTCACCGAGCGGATCGCGGCCGGCGACCACACGATCGTGCTGGCCACGCCGGTCGCCGGCCAGCACGCCGACGACGAGCTCGCGGCGCCGCTGGTCTACCACGCCGGACGGTACGGCACCCTGCACCACGGCCGGAACCGATGAGCCCCGTGTCCACGTCACCGGCGCGCCCCACCCCGCCGATCGGCACCGCATGAGCGAGGTGCTCGACAGCGTCGTCTGGGCAGCCCTCACCGGGCCGTACCACCGGTCCTTCGCGGAGATCCGGGGGCAGGCCGCCCGTTACCACCCGGACGTCGCGCCGTTCGTCACCGTCTCGGACCGGGCCGACGAGCGGGTGTGGGACGATCTCGCCGGACTCGTCGGCCCGGGCGCGACGATCCCGCTGACCGGCACCAGCCTGACGCCGCCGGAGGACTGGGACGTCGTCGCCCGCGACGCCGGCGTCCAGCTGGTCGACGTCGCCGTCGATGCCGCCGACGACCCGGAGGCGGTGCGGCTCACCGCCGCCGATGTGCCGGAGATCCTCGCCCTCATCGAGCGGACCAAGCCCGGGCCGTTCCGGCCGCGCACCATCGAGCTGGGCACCTATCTGGGCATCCGCCGCGACGGCGCGCTCGTCGCGATGGCCGGCGAACGGCTGCACCTGCCCGGCTGGACCGAGATCAGCGCAGTCTGCACCGATCCCGCCCACCGCGGGCAGGGGCTCGCCACCCGGCTCGTCCGGGCGGTCGCGGCCGGCATCCGCCGCAGGGGCGAGACGCCGTTCCTGCACGCCGCGGCGACCAACTCCAACGCCATCCGGCTGTACGAGTCCCTCGGCTTCAAGCTGCGCCGGCACACCACGTTCAGCGTGGTGCGGACGCCCGGGAAGCCGGCGGCCTGACCCGGCCCGCAACGATCGAAGGCCATGCGGAGACCGGGCTGGGGCGAACACGCCGCGACGGCGGTCAGGCGGTGTGCCGCCCGGCACGGGCCGGAGCCAGGTGTTCCCGCGCCCACTCCTCGAACGAGCTGAGCCGGATGCCGAGCGCGCGCGCGAACTCCGGGCGCGCCGGCTGTCCGGCCACGTTCATCAGCTCCATCGGCAGGCCCGCGTACGCCGGCATGCCCGCGGCGAGGGCCTCCGGCTCGGTCATGTCGGGCGCGGTGAGCGCGACGCCGAGGGCGCGGGACAGAATCTCGGCGATCTCCTCCAGCGACAGGTAGTCGCTCGCCAGCTCGAGCTCGACCTCGTGGAAGCGCTGCGGCTGGGCCACGGCCGCGGCCACCGTCGTGCCGATGTCGTCGACCGCGACCAGGGACAGTCGCGTCGATGGCCTCAGCACGGTCACGATGCCGCCCTCGGCGCCGCGGGGCAGCAGGTACGCCATGGAGGGCAGGAAGTTCTCCATGAAGAAGCCCGGCTTGACCAGTGTCCAGAGCGGAAAGCCCGCTTGCCGGACCAGGTTCTCGATGCCGGACTTGGCGGCGTAGTACGGCTCCAGGGGTGCCCATCGGCCGGAGTCGTAGCCGGGCGCGGCCGGTAGCCGGCCGGAGCCCGACACGGACGTGTGCACGAACTGCGGTACCCCCGCGGCGCGTGCGGCCGCGATCAGGTTGGCCGCCTGCCGCAGTTCGCCATCGAAGTCGAATGTGCCGTCCTTCTCCTCGGCCAACTGGACCGAGAACACGGCCCGGACGCCGCGCACCGCCCCGGCCAGCGAGCCGGGGTCTCGCAGGTCGCCTTGCACGAGGTCCGCGCCCAGGGCGGCGACGGACGACGCCCGGTCGCTCTGCGGGTCGCGAACCACTGCCCTTACGGGAATCCCGGCCGCCAGCAGCGCACGGGCGGACGCTCCGCCCTGCTTGCCGGTGGCGCCGACAACGAGCACGGGAGCGGAATCAGCAGGCATGGGCCCTCCTGGAAAGCGGGAAGCAGAAACGGCGCACCCCGCCGTTTCCGTGTCTGCTAACATACGGCGGACCCCGCCACTTAGCAAGCGTGTGGAGACACCATGACCGGCCAGCGCGCGGACGCCCGCCGCAACTACGCGCTCCTGCTGTCCGTGGCCGAGCAGGCGATCGCCGAGCAGGGTGCCGACGCGTCGCTGGAACAGATCGCCCGCACGGCGCGGGTCGGATCCGGCACCGTACGCCGGCATTTCCCGACGCGGCACGCCCTGCTCGAGGCGGTCTTCCGCAAGCAGGTCGACGCGCTCTGCGAGCGGGCCCGAGGCCTGGAAGACCACCCGGACGGCCGCTCGGCGCTGCTGGAATGGCTGCACGCCGTACTGTCGTTCGCCGCCACCATCCGCGGGCTGGCCGAGGCCCTCAACCGCGACCACGTCGCCGACCCCGGCGAGGCCCACGAGCACTGCGCCACCGCGCGGCTGACCGAGGCCGGCGACCCCCTGGTGCGCCGCGCCGCGGCCGACGGCGCCCTGACCCCGGGCGCGACCATCACCGACCTGCTCAACCTGGTTACCGGCATCGCGCTGGCCACCGAGCACCACCCGGACGCCGGCGGGGAGGCGAACCGCCTCCTGCGCCTGACCATCGCGGGCGTCAGCCCGGCGTAGCACCGCCGACGCCCTGCTAATCCTATCTGATAGGTAGACATTCGCCCGGCGAGCCTCTATCGTTCGATCAATGCGCCCCTATGACGTCGGCATCAGCGGCGCCGGGGTGCCCGGCGTCACCGCCGCGTACCACCCGGCCCGGCGCAGCCGACGCGCGGGCGGCCCCACCGGTGCCGTGCGGACCTCCGGCACCAACCGGTTCCCGGCCGGGATCGCCCGGGACAGCGCGGCCGGACCGACTGGCGCGCGAATCCTCGGCTGAGGCTCGAAAGGAACACCATGAGCGCGACACCCCTGGCCGTCCTCGACCTCATCCCGCGCAGCAGCGGCGTCGACAACGCCACCGCGGTGCGCAACGCCATCGACCTCGCGCGGCAGGCCGAGCGCTTCGGCTACCAGCGGTACTGGTTCGCCGAGCACCACCTCAACCCGGGCGTGCTCGGCGCGTCGCCGGCCGTGTCGATCGCGCTGGTCGCCGGGGCCACCAGCGCCATCCGCATCGGCTCGGCCGGGGTCCAGCTCGGGCACCGGCAGCCCCTCGCCACCGTCGAGGAGTTCGGGCTGCTCGACGCGGTGTACCCGGGCCGGCTCGACCTCGGCCTGGGCCGCTCCATCGGGCGGCAGAAGCCCGCGGCCACCGAGGGCACCGACGCGGGCCAGCCGCTGGTCGCGGCGGTTTCGGCGTACGCGGCGAACCGCGGGGGCGGCGACCACGCGACCGAGCAGCGGACCGGCAACGGGCTGCTGCTGCCGAAGCAGTTCGACTTCAGCCGCCTGCTCGCCACGTCGGCGACGAAGGTGGCCACCCAGCTGGACCTGCTGCAGCAGCCGGGCGCGTACACGCCGAGCTACGACTCGCAGATCAGCGACATCCTCGCGTTCCTGGCCGGCACGTACGTGTCCCCGAACGGGGTCGCGGTCAGTGCCTACCCCGGCGAGGGCGCCGCGATCCAGGTGTGGATCCTCGGCGCGTCCGGCGGCTCCAGCGCGACCGTCGCCGGCGAGCGGGGGCTGCGGTTCGCGGCCTCCTATCACCACAGCCCGAGCACCGTCCTGGACGCGGTCGAGGCGTACCGGGCCGCGTTCCGCCCGTCCGCGGAGCTCGACCGTCCGCACGTCTCCGTCTCCGCCGACGTCGTGGTCGGCGAGACCGACGAACACGCCGCGGTCCTCGCCTCCGGATACGGCCTGTGGGTCCGCAGCATCCGCGCCGGCTCGGGCGCGATCCCCTTCCCCACGCCCGAGGAGGCGGCCCGGCACGAGTGGACCGAGGAGGACCGCGACCTCGTCCGCGACCGCGTCGAGACGCAGCTGGTCGGCTCCCCGCAGACCGTAGCCGACAAGCTCGAACAGCTGCGCGACGCTACCGGCGCCGACGAGCTGGCCGTCACCACCATCACCCACGACCACGCCGACCGGGTGCGCTCCTACGAGCTGCTGGCCGGCGAGTGGGCCCGCCGCGGCAACGCATGACCACCGTCGAGGCCGGGGTGCAGGTGCGGCGCGACTACCGCCGCACGTTCACCCGCACCTGAGCAGGCGACCGCCGCCACGGTCGCCCCTAAAAATCGCCCCAAGGAAAGGGAACACGCCGCCGCGCCCTACGAGCGCCGGAAGATGACCTCGTGGCGCCAGGCGTCGCGGGGTTCGCGGTGCAGGGCGGCGAACTCCTCCGCGATGAGATCGGGGTCGTACGGCGTGCCCGGCTTCACCACGCCGCAGACGGTGACGGTCGCGACGTGCAGTCCCTGGTCGCCGTACTGTGCGTGCAGGAGGTCGGCGACCGTGCGCAGGCCGGCCTTGCCCAGCGAGAGTGAGGCCACGGCCGGCATCGGCTCCGCCATGCCGCCGGTGAACAGCAGCGAGCCGCCGCCGTTGGCCACCATCGCCGGGGCCAGGTGGGTTGCGACGGTGACGCCGCCGACGACGTTGACGGCGAGCGTGTCCAGCAGCTGCGCGGCGGAGAGGTCGCCGAGCTCGTCGTAACGGATGTGGGCGGCGTTGTACAGCACCGCGTCCGGCACCCCGATTGCGGCGATGGCCCGGTCCAGCGCGGAACGGATCGCGGCCTCGTCGGTCACGTCGGCGGTGAAGCCGGGGAACGGGCCCCGGACCGATGCCTCCGAGCGGGCGATCACCGCCACGGGCACCCCGTCGGCGGCGAACCTCCGGGCGGTCGACGTGCCGATCAGCGGCCCCGCGCCAACGACGATCAGTCCGGCCATGTGCTGCTCCTTGTCAACGTGCGTGACGTTCGTGATGGCTAGCGTTCCCCGCCGGTGACCTCACGAACATCATCGCCGCTGCCGGCCCCGGTTGTCGCCGTCACCGGGGCCGAGCACGCGTGGGTCACCCGCTGCGACACCACGGGATGAGCGCGACCTTGCCGCCCGGGTGGCCGCGGCGCGCCAGGTCCGATCGCGACCGGCACGCGCCGCGGGTCAGGTTCGGTGGCGAGTCACGGGCGGGGGCGCAGGCCGAGGTGTTCGCGCAGCGTGGTCCCGGTGTAGGCGGTGCGGTACACCCCGCGCTCCTGCAACGCCGGGACCAGGCGCTCCACGATGTCGTCCAGCCCGTGCGGCACCAGATACGGCGAGACGTTGAAGCCGTCCAGCGCGCCGTGCCGTACGAAGTGCGCGAACTTGTCGGCGAGGGCCTGCGGCGTGCCGACGTGCCCGCGGGAGCGGGCGCCCAGGTGGATGACCGTCTCGCGGATCGACCAGTTGTTGGCGTCGGCGGCCTCGCGCCACTGCCGCACGATGCTCTCGGCGTTGGAGACGCGGGTGGTCCCGAACGCGCCGCTGTCGTCGGGCGGCAGCGGATCCTCCTTCGGCAGCGGGCCGTCCGGGTCGTACCCGCTGAGGTCGAGGTTCCACACCAGGCTCGCCTGTGCCAGCGCGGTGGCCGGGGTGATCTGCTCGCGGCGGACCCAGTCGGCCTTCTCCTCGGCCTCGGCTGGCGTGTCGCCGATGACGATCGCCGTGCCCGGCAGGATGCGGATGTCGTCCTCCGGGCGGCCGGCGGCGCGCAGGCGGGCGCGGATGTCGTCGGCGAACGCCAGGGCGTCGTCGAACTCGGTGCCGTGGGCGGAGAAGATGACGTCGGCGTTTCGGGCGGCGAAGTCGCGCCCCTCGCCGGAGTCGCCGGCCTGGAAGATGACCGGGTGGCCCTGGCGGCTGCGGGGCAGGGTCGGCGGGGCGTCGACCGTGAACTGGTCCGTTCGGACGCGAACGGTCTCGGTAACGCCCCAGCCGTCCCAGATCGCGCGGGCCGCGTTGAGGAACTGCTCGGCGCGCTTGTACCGGTCGGCGTGGTCGAGGAACCCGCCGCGGCGGAAGTTCTCGCCCGTCCAGGCATTGTCGGTGGTCACGACGTTCCAGCCGGCCCGGCCGTCGGAGAGCAGGTCGAGGCCGGACAGGCGGCGGGCCAGGTCGGCGGGTTCGTTGAACGTGGTGTTCGTGGTCGACACCAGGCCGATGCGGTCGGTGACGGCGGCCAGGGCCGACAGCTGGGTGATCGCGTCGGGGCGGCCGGCGACGTCGAGGTCGTGGACCCGCCCGGCGACCTCGCGCAGCCGCAGGCCCTCGCCGAGGAAGAACGCGTCGAACAGGCCACGCTCGGCGGTCTGGGCCACGCGGCGGTAGGACTCCGGGGAGATCTGCGACCCGCTCGCCGGGTCCGACCAGATCGTCCAGTAGTTCACGCCCTGGAAGAAGACGCCGAAATGCACCTGCGCGTCCGGCCGGGGCACGTCGGCGGGGTCGGTGCGGGTCATGCGGCGCCTCCCAGGGTCGCGTAGCGGCTGCTCGGACGCGGCAGTCCGAGCGTCTGGCGCAGCGTGTGCCCCGGCAGCGGCCGGCTCGCGACGCGCGCTGCGATCAATGCCGGGATGACGTACTGCGAAAGCACGGCCAGGTCCTCATCGAGCACGAGGGGATGCAGCCGGACCCCGTCCACGCCGCCGCGGCCCGCGAGGTTGCGCAGCAGTGTCACGAGGCCTTCGGGGCTTCCGGTGTACCGCAGGTGCCCCCGCGACACCCACGGCGCATACGCGTCCAGCTCGGCGACCCGATCGACGCCGTCGGCCGCCGCCGTGTCCAGGGCGACCTCGAGTTCCACGAAGGTGCGCGGCGTCGTGGTCTTGGCGGCCGCGGCCAGCACCGCATCCACATTCCCGCCGCCGACGAGCGCGACGTCGAGCTCGGCGTCGGGCACCAGACCGTGCGCGGCGAACACCACGAGTTGCCCCTGCGGCGGCCGGGGCACGATGGCGGGCCCCTTCACCGAGTACGTCGCGGCCCGGTGGTCGATGTAGTGCAGCCGGTCCCGGTCGAGGTATCGGCCCGTGGCGACGTCGCGGATGACGGCGTCGTCCTCCCACGAGTCCCACAGTTCACGCACGACGAGTACCGAATCCCGGGCCTCCTGCGCCGGATCGGCGGCGGGACGCCCCCACGCCGCGGCCACCTCGGGCTGCGGGCTCGCGGCGACGACCCACCCGGCCCGTCCCGCCGAGATGTGGTCGACGGAGGCGAGTTGCGAGGAGACGTGGAAGGGTTCGGTGTAGGTCGTCGACACCACGGGCGCGACGGAGAGCACGCTGGTCGCGGCGGCGATGAAGCCCGCCCGCTCCACGCTGCCGATCCGTCCGGGCGTCACCAGGTCGTCGTCCAGGGTCACCAGCGCGAACCCGGCCCGCTCGGCCACCTCGGCCACGTGCCGCACGCGCCGGGGCGTGACCAGTTCGGCCCGCGGATGAGCGGCCCGCCGCCAGGCGGCCGGATGAGCCCCGTCCCCGTCGATCTCGACGGCGAGCACTAACGTCATACCTATAAAACCTATCGACTTGATAGCTAATTGTCGAGGATCCCGGACGTGGCCGGCGGCACATCGAAAGCGACAGTGGCGGTTGCGGCACGGCGGCGGGCGGAGATAATCGGCGAACTCGGCGGCCATCGCCGGGGGCACGGCCACCCGAGGCCCGCCACGATCGCGGATGCGACACGTATTCGGCTGTCAACACTGCCCCGAAGGAGACCCGGTGAACCGCGACTCGGCCTCGACCCAGTACGAGCGGCTGCGCGACGAGATCGTCACCGGCCGGATCGCGCCGGGCACAGTGCTGCTGGAGACGGTGCTCGCGGAGCGGCTCGGGGTGTCGCGGACGCCGGTGCGCGAGGCCCTCGCGATGCTGGAGCGCGACGCACTGCTGGAGCGGGACCGGCGCGGCTACCGGGTGCGCACGCGCAGCCCCGAGGAGCTGCTGGAGATCTACGCGGCCCGCATCGCGCTCGAGTCGACGTGCGCGGCCGCGGCGGCCGGGCGGCGCTCGGCGTTCGACCTGGCCCGGCTGCGGCACCTGACCGGCGAGGCGGCGGCGACCGACGACCCGGTGCAGCTGCGCGAGCTGCACGCGGCCTGGCACAAGGCCCTGCGCGCCGCGGCGGGCAACGCCACGATCATCGACCTGCTGGAGCGGCTCGACACACTGCTGGCCGTGTACGACGCCGACGAGCCGACCCTCGCCGACCGGGAGGAGGCCGCGGCCGAGCACGGGAAGGTCGTCGACGCGATCGAGGCCGGCGACGCCGAGGAGGCGCGGCGGGCCCTCGTGGCCCACCTGGACCGTTCCCGCGAGGCCCGCCTGGCGAAGCTCGCCGCCGGCGCGTAACACCTCAAGCAAGCTACGTCACAGGTAGCAGCCCCTTGTCCGAGCGTCGACGCGTGTATACGCTCGGGCAGATTTCATAGCAATCACGTCTGAATACTGGAGTAATCATGGTCCGCAGGCTGGCCGTGGCGGCAGCGTCGGTGACGCTGCTGGCCGCATGCAGCAGCACCGGTTCGCCCGGTGACGGCGCCGCGTCCGGCGCCCCCGTGCGCGGCGGCACCGTCGTGTTCGCCACCGATGTCGAACCCACCTGCCTCGACCCCGCGGCCCCGAGCCAGATCGCCACGCAGATCCTGCAGCGCAACGTGTACGACTCGCTGATCTACCAGGACGCGAAGGGCGCCTTCCACCCCTGGCTGGCCAGCTCCTGGGACGTCTCGGCCGACGGTACGGCGTACACCTTCCATCTGCGCGACGGCGTGACGTTCCACGACGGCACGAAGCTCGACGCGACCGCGGCCAAGGCGACCTTCGACCACTTCACCGACCCGGCGACCAAGGCCCCGCTGGCCGGCTCGCTGCCGTTCGCCTCGGCGACCGCGACCGACCCGAGCACCCTCGTGGTCAAGCTCAAGTCGCCGTTCGCCCCGTTCCTGCAGCTGGTGTCGTTCTCCGTGCTCGGCATCCAGTCCCCGGCGGCACTCGCGAAGGGCCAGGCCGCCCTGTGCGCCGGCGGACCGGGCGCGGCCGTGGGCACCGGGCCGTTCACCACGGCCACGTACACCAAGGGGCAGAGCCTCACGTTCGCGCGGTACGACGCCTACAACTGGCCGCCGGAGGGCGCAGCGCACCAGGGCGCCGCGTACCTGGACAAGGTCGAGGTCCGCTTCCTGCCGGAGAACGCGATCCGGGTCGGCGCGGTCAGCAGCGGCCAGGCCCAGCTCGCCGCGAACGTGCCGCCGGTGACCGCGGCGTCGTTCGAGGCCGGCGGCGGGGTGCGGGTGCTCAGCGCGACCGCGGCCGGCACGCCGTTCACCGCGTACCTCAACACCAAGCGGGCCCCGTTCGACGACGTCAAGGTGCGCCAGGCGTTCCAGCGCGGCATCGACATCGATAACATCGTTAAGTCGGTCTATGCGGGCCGCTTCCCGCGCGCCTGGAGCCCGCTGACGCCGAGCACGCCGTACTCGTACGACAGCACGCTGGAGAACAGCTGGCCGCAGGACCTGACGCTGGCCAACCGGCTGCTCGACGAGGCCGGCTGGCAGCAGAAGGACGCGCAGGGGTACCGCACCAAGGACGGCAAGCGCCTGACCGTCGGCTGGGTCCAGAACAGCACCGTCATGCGCGAGCAGCGCGACGTCGTCGCCCAGGCCATCGCCGACAACGCCAAGAAACTCGGCTTCGAGGTGAGCGTGCAGGGCCTCGACGCCGGCACGTTCTCGGCCCGGACCAAGGCCGGCGACTACGACATCGCCGACCAGAGCAACCAGCGGGCCGACCCGGACATGCTCTACAACGTGTGGTCGTCGAAGTTCGTGGCCACCAAGGGCGGCGCCAACTACGCCGGCGTCGATGACCCGCAGGTCGACCAGTGGCTCAGCCAGGGCACCACGGCGCTGCGGCAGGAGGACCGGCCGGCGGCCTACAAGCCGCTGCAGAAGTGGGTCATCGACAACGCCGCGGCGGTGCCGATCTACGTCCCGCAGTACCTCCTCGGCGCCTCCAACGCCGTGCAGGGCGTGCAGTTCACCGTCTCCGGGTACCCGGACTCCTTCTACACCGTGTGGCGGACCAAGTGAGCACCGACGACTTCGAGGCCTGGCTGGCCGCGCGCGCCGAGGAGGTGGCCGGCCCGGCCGGCCACACCGCCCTGACCGGCACGTACCCGGTCGCGGAGCCGATCGTCATCGACGGCGTGCCCGGCACCTGGAGCGTCCAGGACGGTCGGCTCACCGTCACCGTCGAGCCGGGCGCGCCGCTGAGCAAGGACGGCGCGCCGGTGACCGGCACCGCGTTCGTCGAGGGCGACCTCGAGGCACCCGGCGTGACGATCCGGACGTTCGCGCGGGAGGACGGGCCGGTGGTGCGCACCTACGAGCACGCCGCGCCCGGCCGGACGGACTTCGCCGGCATCGACCGGTACCCGTACGACGAGCGCTTCCGCGTCCCGGCGACGTTCGAGCCGTTCGCCGCGCCCGAGGCCACCCCGATCCCCTACCAGCGGGACGACGTGGTCCGCGCGCACGTCGTGCCCGGCGAGCTGACGTTCACCCTCGGCGACGCCGAGCACCGGGTGCGGGCGTTCGAGGGCCACGGCGGCCTGTGGTTCGTGTTCGCCGACGCGACGACCGGTGTGAGCACGTACCGCCCGGGCCGCTTCGTCGAGGCCCGCACGGCGCCGGAGGGGTACGTGGTGGACTTCAACCGCGCGTACCTGCCGCCGTGCGCGTTCTCGGACTGGTACAACTGCCCGCTCCCGCCCCGGGAGAACGTGCTGACGACCGCGGTCGAGGCGGGCGAGCGGTCGGTGCTGGGCCGTGCCCACCCGGCGTGACGCCGGCCGCCTCGCCCGCCGGGCGGCGATCGCGGTCGTGCAGCTGTGGGGCGCCGCCACGCTGTGCTTCGCGATGCTGCACCTGATCCCCGGCGACCCGGTCGACATCATCATGGGCAACCAGGCACTGGTCTCGCCGGAGCTCAAGGCCCAGGTGCGCGCCGGTTACGGGCTGGACGACCCGGTCGCGGTGCAGTACCTGCGGCTGCTGGGCGACCTGGCCCGCGGCGACCTCGGCACCTCCTACCAGCTGCAGCGGCCGGTGTGGGGCGCCCTGGCCGAGCAGGTGCTGCCCACCGTCCAGCTCGCGGGGGCGGCGCTGCTGCTCGCGGTACTGCTGGCGGTGGGCGCGGCGGTGCTGGTCCCCGAGCGCAGCCGCGCCGCCCGGGCGCTGTTCTCCGGGCTGGAGATGGTCGCCGTGTCGCTGCCGCAGTATTGGCTGGGCATCCTGCTCATCACGTTCCTGTCGCTGCGCTGGCACCTGTTCCCGGTCATCGAGGCCGGCACCTGGCGCAGTCTCGTGCTGCCGGCCGTCGCGGTCGCCCTGCCGATCGCCGGCACCCTCGCCCAGGTGCTGCGCGAGGAGATGGACACCGCCCTCGCCCAGCCGTTCGTCACCGCGGCCCGGGCCCGCGGCG
The DNA here is from genome assembly GCF_040682015.1 of Dactylosporangium sp. NPDC051485. Classification (NCBI taxonomy): domain Bacteria; kingdom Bacillati; phylum Actinomycetota; class Actinomycetes; order Micromonosporales; family Micromonosporaceae; genus Dactylosporangium; species Dactylosporangium sp. NPDC051485. The sequence continues at coordinate 31,526 of NZ_JBFAZW010000088.1, read as the reverse complement.
CCGGTGCGCTGGCCGTGCGGACCGGGCACGCGCTGCGGCACTGCCTGGTCCCGGCCACCACGCTCACCGGCTGGTTCGTCGGCAGCCTGCTCGGTGGCTCGGTCCTCATCGAGCAGGTCTTCGGCCGGCCCGGGCTCGGCCAGGTCGCGCTGACCGCCGTGACGAACAAGGACCTGCCGATGGTGACCGGCGTGGTCATGCTGGCCGCCGCCGTGTACGTCGCGGTGAACCTGCTCGTCGAGGCCTCCTATCTCGTCATCGACCCGAGGGTGCGTCGCGATGGGACGTAGGCTCGCCGTATCGGCCGCGGCGCTGGTCATCCTCGCCGTCGTCGGCGCCGCGCTGTGGCCGCAGCTGCTCACCGGCCACGACCCGAACGCAACCGACCCGCTCGCCTCGTTCCGCCCGCCGGGCGCCGGGCACTGGTTCGGCACCGACCAGCTCGGCCGGGACCTGTTCGCCCGGGCCGTCTACGGCGCCCGGCACTCGCTGCGCATCGCCGCCGGCGCGACGCTCGTCGCGCTGCTCGTGGCCGTGCCGGTGAGCGTCCTGGCCGCGCTCGGCGGCCGGTTCGCCGACAGCGTCGTCAGCCGGGTCCTCGACGTGCTGCTGTCGTTCCCGGCACTGCTGCTGGCGCTGGTCGTGGTCACCATCGCCGGCCGGGGCGAGCTCAGCCTGCTGCTGGCGATCGGCCTGGCCGACATGCCCGGCTACGCCCGCCTGCTGCGCTCCCGGCTGCTCGTGGTCCGCAACGCCGGCTACGTCGAGGCGGCCACCGGGCTCGGCGTCGGCCCGTGGACCTCGCTGTGGCGGCACATCCTGCCCAACGCGGCCGGGCCGCTGCTGGTGACCGCGACGCTCGGGCTGGGGGTGGCCGTCATCTTCGCCTCCGGGCTGAGCTTCCTCGGCCTCGGCGCCCAGCCGCCGACGCCGGAGTGGGGCGCGATGCTCGCCGAGGGCCGCTCGACGCTGGCCGTCGCCTGGTGGGCCGGGGTCTTCCCGGGCCTGCTCATCACCGTCACCGCGGTCGCCGTCACCATCCTGGGTCGCGACCTGCGCAACCGCTTCGGCATCGGCTCGGTCCGGCCGTGAGCCATTTTGGAGGTACCCCCGTGCCCACCGACCGCTACGGGCAGCGCGTGTCCACCGAGGACCCGCAGGCCGCCGCGGCCTACTTCGACGCCGTCGACGCGTACCTGGCTCTCGACGACACCGCCGTCGACGGCTTCGCCCAGGCGACCGCGCTCGACCCTGGCCTCGCCGTCGCGTACCTCGGGCTCGGGCTCAGCCTGGCCTCGGCCGGCCGCGACGCCGAGGCCCGGGAGGCGTTCACCGCCGCCGTCCGGCTGCGCCGCGAGCACCCCGACCGGCTCGGCCCGCGCGAGGTCCGCCAGATCGACCTCGTCACCGCGCCGCCCGCCCACCTCGCCGCCTACGCCGAGCATCTGGAGGCCCACCCCGGCGACCTGCTCGTACTCGGGTTCGCCGCCGGGCTGCTCAGCGGCCGGCGCATCGCCGCGGGCACCGGCCGCGACGGCGTACTCGCGCTGGCCGCGCCGTCGGCGGCCGCGTTCCCGGACGACTGGGCGCTGGCCGGGATCTGCGCGCTGGAGCTGGAGGAGGCATGGCAGTTCGAGCAGGCCGAGGCCGCGGCGGAGCGCTCGCTGCGGGACCGGCCCGACAACCGCGCCGCCTGTCACGGGTACGTCCACGTGCTGCACGAGACCGGGCGCATCGCCACCGTGGAGTCGTTCCTCAACGGCTGGTTCGCCACCCGGCACCCGCACTCGCCGCTGCAGACGCACCTGCGCTGGCACCACGCGCTCGTGGCGCTGGAGCACGACGACACCGAACTCGGGCTGCGGCGCTACCACGCCGCCATCGACCCCGGCGTCTCCACCCGCCGCACCACGCTCGTCGACGCCGCCGCCGTGCTGTGGCGGCTGCGGATCGACGGCCACACCGCCCTGCCGTGGCGCCCGGTCGCCGAGCTCGCCCGCGCCCAGCTCGCGGCCGCGCGCGGCGCGCTGTTCGACGTGCACGCCGCCCTCGCCCTGGCCGCCGCCGACCGGGAAGGCCTCGTCGCCCTCCGCGCCGCCTGGGCGGCCGAGACCACCCGGCCCAACCGCGACGTCGTCCTCGCCGTCCTCGACGGCGTCACCGCGCACGCCGACGGTCGCTACGACGTGGCCGCGCAGCACCTCGGCGGCGTGGTCGCGGCGGTGGCCCTCGTCGGCGGCAGCCGCCTGCAGCAGGACATCGTCGTGGACACGCTGTGCGACGCCCTGGCCCGCAGCGGGGACGCCGCCCGGGCCGCCGACATCCTGGCCGACCGCCAGCACCGGCGCCGGTCGCGGCGCGACGCGCGCTGGATCGCCGACCTGCGCCGGGATGCCGCGGTGGCGGCGCGGTGAGCCCCGACCCGGTCCTGGCCGCCGACGACCTGCACGTCACGTTCCGCACCGCCCGCGGTACCGTCGAGGCGGTCCGGGGCATCTCCTTCACCCTCCACAAGGGACAGTGCCTGGCCATCGTCGGCGAGTCCGGCTCCGGCAAGAGCGCCACCGCCCGCGCCCTGCTCGGCCTGGCCGGCCCGGCCGCCACCGTCACCGCCGCCGGGCTGCGGCTCTCCGGCCGGGACCTGACCACGCTGACCGAGGCCGAGTGGCGGCACCTGCGCGGCCGCGACATCGGGCTCGTCGCGCAGGACGCGCTCGGCTCGCTCAACCCGCTGCACCGGGTGCACCGCGACGTCGGCGAGCCGCTGCGCCGGCACCGCCTGATCTCGCGCGCCCTGCGGCCCGGCCGGGTGGTCGACGCCCTCGCCGACGCCGGGGTCCCGGAGGCGGCGGTGCGGGCGCAGCAGTACCCCCACCAGCTCTCCGGCGGCCTGCGCCAGCGGGCCCTCATCGCCTCCGCCACCATCGCGAACCCGCCGGTCCTCGTCGTCGACGAACCGACCACCGCCCTCGACGTCACCGTGCAGGCCCAGGTCCTGACCCTGCTGGAGGAGCTCAAGGCCGGCGGCACCGCGCTGCTCATGATCAGCCACGACCTGGCCGTGGTGGCCCGCATGGCCGACCACATCCTGGTGATGCGCGAGGGCGTCGTCGTCGAGTCGGGGCCCCCGGCATCGGTGCTCGGCGCGGCCCGGCACCCGTACACGCGCCGGCTCCTCGCCGCGGTCCCCACCGGCCGGCCCCGCCGGGACCCGGACGGGCCCCCCGGCCCGGCGCTGCTCGAGGTGCGGGAGGTCAGCAAGCGCTACCGCCGCCCCGACGGCACCGACCACGCCGCCGTGCGCGACGTCTCGTTCACCGTCACCGCCGGGCGCACCCTCGGAGTCGTCGGCGAGTCCGGCTCCGGCAAGAGCACCGTGGCCCGCATCGCCCTCGGCCTGCTGCGCCCCGACGACGGCGACGTCCGCTTCGCCGGCACCCCCTGGAGTTCGGTGCCGGAGCGGCGCCGCCGCCCGCAGCGCGGCCGCATCCAGCTCATCCAGCAGGACCCGCTCGGCGCGTTCGACCCCCGCTTCACCGCCGGCCAGGTCGTCGCCGAGGCGCTGCGGACGCAACGCGACCGGGCAGCCCGGCGCCGGCGCGTCGCCGAACTCCTGGAGACCGTCGGCCTGGACACGTCGCTGGCCGACCGCCGCCCGGCCGAGATGTCCGGCGGCCAGCGCCAGCGCGTCGCGATCGCCCGGGCCCTGGCCACCGGCCCCGAGCTGCTGGTGTGCGACGAGCCGGTGTCCGCGCTGGACGTCTCCATCCAGGCCCAGATCCTCGAGCTGCTGGCGGGCCTGCAGGCGCAGCGCGGCCTGGCGATGCTGTTCATCTCGCACGACCTGGCCGTCATCCGGCAGCTCAGCGACGAGGTCCTGGTCATGAAGGACGGCGCCGTGGTGGAACGCGGCCCGGCCGACGACGTCTTCGACCGCCCCGCCGACCGCTACACCCGCGAACTGCTCGCCGCGGTTCCCACCCTTCCGGTGTACCCGTAACGCCGGCCCGGGCGGGGTCAAACCTCAGGGACGGATGGTGACCTTGCCGGTGGTGCTGCGGGCGAGGAGATCCTCGAAGGCGCGGCGCACGTCCTCGAGGGGATAGGCGGCATGGATCGCCGGTCTGAGCACTCCGGCGGCGGTGAGCGCAAACATCTCGGTCAGCGGCTCCGCGTACGTGCCGGGAACGGTGAGGGCCGGTCGCAGCCAGAAGCCCATGACGGCGGCATTGCGGTCCGCGAGTGCGGCAGGGTCGACGGGCGTGCGGCCTTCGCGGGAGGCGTTGCCGAACGTGACCAGACGGCCGAAGTTCGCCAGGATCGCAAGACCAGCGTCGAACACCCGTCCGCCGATCGACTCGAGGACGATGTCCACCGGCCTGCCGTCGTTGGCGGCGAGGACCCGCTCGGCGTAACCGTCTGCCTCGCTGGACACGGCGACGTCCGCGCCGAGCGACAGTGCCAGGTCACGCCGGGCGTCCGTGGAGGCTGTCGCGATGACGCGCCCGGCACCGAAGTGCCTGGCCAGTTGCACAGCGAGCGAGCCGACACCGCCGGCCGCGGCGTTGACCACGACCGTCTCGCCGGGGCGAATCCGCGCGCAGCTCTGCAGGACGTGCCAGGCGGTCAGCCCCTGCACGAGCAGCGCGAGCGCCTCGGCGTCGGCCACCGTGTCGGGCACCGCCACGACATTCGCGTCATCGACGACCGCACGCTCGGCGAAACCGCCACCGCCGAAGATCGGTGCGAGCACGCGGCGGCCGTCAGCCGTCCGGCCGACCACCTCCGTGCCGGGGATGAACGGCAGCTCGGGTGCCGGCCGGTACGACCCGGCGATCCGGCTGGTATCGGCGAAGTTGACCCCTGCCGCGCTGACGTCGACGAGCAGTTGCCCGTCGGCTGCCACCGGCTCCGGCACGTGGACGAGCTGCAGAACCTCCGGGCCACCGAAACGGGCACACTGCACGGCTCTCATGGTCTGTACCGTAATACGGTCCCGGTGCAGACCCGTTCGGCACGTGCCGCCCCCGCGAGGTCAACCGGTGAGCGCGCCGGGGGCGAACGCCGGGCGGTCGAGGCGCGCCGCGAGGCTGTCGTGCAGCTGGGTCAGCGTGTCCAGCCGCTGACGGATGAGCGCGAGCCGCTCCTCGGCGACGCGCATCGCGGCCGCGCAGCCGGCGCCGGCGGCGAACGTCGGCGGGAGCTCCCGGTCGAGCCACGGCAGGAACTCCCGCACGTCGGCGATGGTGAAGCCGAGCGCCAGCAGCTCGCGGACGTTGCGCACGCGGTGCTCGGCGGCGGGGTCGTAGTCGCGGTAGCCGGCCGGCGTGCGGGCGCTGGTGAGCAGGCCCTCCTGCTCGTAGTACCGCAACGTCCTGGTGGTCGTCCCGGCGGCCCGCGCCAGTGCCCCGATGCGCATCACCCCATTATGCCAACCGGACCAGGACCGTCCCGCTGTAGCGACCGGCGAACAGGTCGAGCAGGGCCCGCGGCGCCGCGGCGAGGCCGTCGACCACGGTGTGCGGCACCGCGACCCCGAGACCCAGGAACTCCGCCTCGTGGCGCGGCTCGTCGGCCGGGGTGAACCCGTGCAGGGACAGCCGCCGGCCGATGACCGTCATCAGGTCCAGCGGCGGGTCGGCGGCGCCGCCGAGCTGCGCCGCGAGCGCCCCGCACAGCGCGATGCGGCCGTGCGGGCGCATCGCGCCGACGAGGTCGGCCAGCACCGGCCCGCCGACGGTGTCGAACCCGACGTCCACCCCGTCCGGCGCCGCCGAGCGCAGCGCCTCGGCGCCGTGCTGGAACCCGGCGTCGTAGCCGAACCGCTCGGTCAGCGCCGCCACCTTGCCCGCGCTGCCGGTGCTGCCGATCACCCGCCCTGCCCCGAGCGCCCGCGCGACCGCGCCGGCCACGCTGCCGATCCCGCCCGCCGCCCCGGACACGTACACCGTCTCGCCGGCCCGCAGCCCGGCGGCGCGCAGCCCGGCATACGCGGTCAGGCCGCCCGAGAGCAGGGCGACCTCGTCGCCCGCGTCGATGCGGCGGAAGCGCTGCGCCGGGCCGGACGCGTACTCGCGCCACCCGAACCCGTGCAGCACGGTCGCGCCGACCGGCAGGTCCGGGCTCGCCGAGGCCACCACCTCGCCGACCGCCCGGCCGAAGAGCGCCGCCCCGACCTCGTAGCCGGGCACCACCCCGAGCCCGCCGGCCAGCAGCGACCGCATCGCCGCGCCGAGCGCCATGAGCCGGTTGCGGACCACCACCTCGCCGTCGCCCGGCTCGGGCAGCTCCCGCACGCCCGGCTCGAAGTCCTCCAGCACCGGTGCGCCGCCCGGTCGCCGGGCCAGCCTGATCTCGTCACTTCGCATGTGCGGCACGCTAGGCCTTGACGTACACGTCAAGGTCAAGCTCGGCCCCGGCGACGGCCACCCTCGATCATGTGTGACGCCCGCCACTTTTCATACTGTTATGATAGGAATATCGTCGTGCCATGACGGCACGCGCACCCCGCACCCTCGCCATCGTCACCGGCGCGGGCGGGCATCCCGGCCCATATGAGCTGGCCCTGGACCCCGAGAGGTCCACAGTGGACACCGCACGGCGGGTGGCGGAGCTCGCGGAGGCGGCCCGCATCGACGCGCTCTTCGTGCCCGACCTGCTCACCTTCGGCGCGCAGGGGACCATCGGGGCGCAGGAGCCGCTGGTGTACGTCTCCGCGCTGAGCCAGGTGACGACGCGGATCGGCCTCATCGCCACCGTGTCGACCACCTTCCACCACCCGTACAACCTGGCCCGCCTCTTCGGCACACTCGACCACGTCAGCAACGGCCGGGCAGCCTGGAACCTCGTCACGTCGGCCATCGGCGAGGAGAACTTCGGCCCCGGCGGCCTGCCCAGCCCCGAGGAGCGCTACGCCCGCGCCGCCGAGACGCTCGACGTGGCCAACGCGTTGTGGGACAGCTGGCGTCCGGGCGCGCTGCGGCTGGGCCCGGACGGGCGCGCGATCCTCGACCCGAGCCTGGTCCGGCCGATCGAGCACGCCGGGCAACACTTCAGCGTCGCCGGCCCGCTCAACATCCCGCCGCTGCCGCAGGGCAGGCCGGTGCTGATCCAGGCCGGGCAGTCGGCGGCCGGCATCGAGCTCGGCGCCCGTTACGCCGAGGTGGTCTTCACCGCGCTGTCCACACTGGACAGCGCCCACGAGTACACCGATCGCATCCGCGGCCGCGCGGCGCAGCTGGGTCGCCGGCCGGGACTGCCGCTCATCTTCAGCTCGTTCCACGCCACGTTCGGCGCGACCGAGGAGGAGGCGCGGCGGCTGGTGCGCGAGCGCCACGACGCCATCGACTTCGAGGCCGGCCGAGCCCTGGTCGCCGACATGCTCGGCGGCGGCGTCGACCTGTCCGCGGCCGCGCTGGACGAGCCGCTGCCCGAGAGCCTGCTGCCGGACGTGTCCGGCGTGCACAGGCGGCGCGGCCGCGTGGAGATCTTCAGCGGGTACATCCGGCGGGGCTACACCCTGCGCGAGCTCATCATCGCCGCGCAGGACACCGGCCACTGGAACGTCGCCGGCACCCCCGAGCAACTCGCCGACGCCGTCGAGGAGCGCTTCCGGGCCGGCGTGCTCGACGTGCTGTCCGTCGGCGGCCTACACGACCCGGTCCAGCACGACTACGTCGTCAACGGGCTGCTGCACCACCTGCGCAAGCGCGGCATCGTCAAGGACGACTACCTGGGCCCGACCCTGCGCGACAACCTCGGCCTGCCCCTGGAGCGCCCCGGCGACGCCGGCTGAGCGCGACCGACGCCGACGCGCCGGCGACCGGCCGCACCCGGTCGGCGCCGGTCGGGGCCGCGCGCCGGCTTTGTCCTGCCGTCGCCCTGCCCGGTGCCGCAACCGGCGCCGGTCCCGCGACGAGAGCCGCGACCCGCTCCCCACGTGAGCGACATGCGTTGATGTTATTCCCTATTTTTCAGATCGGAAAGATTGTTTAACAGTCGCTCCGTAACGTTCCCGTCATGCCGCGAACCACAAAGGCCGCCACGACGCTCGCCGCCCTGCTGAGCCTGGCCGCCTGCACCACCGACACGTCCGGCGCCGACCCGGCCGCGACCGATACGAAATCCCTCACCATCGGCACCACCGATCAGGTCTCCAGCCTCGATCCCGCCGGCTCCTGGGACGCCGGGTCCGGCACCATCGAGACCCAGGTGTACGCGGCGCTGCTCAGCGCCCCCAACGGGACCACCGACCCCAAGCCGGACCTCGCCGCCTCGATCACGCTGAGCGCGCCGACGACCTACACGGTGAAGCTCAAGCCCGGCCTCAAGTTCGCCAACGGCCACGACCTCACCTCCTCGGACGTGAAGTTCAGCTTCGACCGGCAGCTCAAGATCGCCGACAAGAACGGGCCCTCGTCGCTGCTGTACAACCTCGCCTCGGTCGCCGCCCCCGCGCCGGACACGGTCGAGTTCACGCTCAAATCGGCCAACGACACCCTCTTCCCGCAGATCCTCACCACCTCGGCCGGGCTCATCGCCGACGAGCAGGTGTTCCCCGCCGACAAGATCCTCGACGACGACGCCATCGTCGCGGCCAAGCCCTGGGCCGGCCCCTACGTCATCGGCAGCTACACGAAGAACTCCGTCGTGTCCTTCGCCGTCAACCCGGCCTACGGCGGCGGCCTCGGCGCGCCGAAGAACACCGGCGTGGTGCTCAAGTACTACACCGCCGCGAGCAACCTCAAGCTCGACATCCAGCAGGGCAACATCGACGTGGTCTACCGCACGCTGACCATCCCCGACCTGCAGGACCTGGGCACCAAGCCCGAGGTCGTCGTGCACACCGGCGCCGGCAACGGCATCCGCTTCATCGTGTTCGACCTCAAGACGCAGCCATTCGGCTCGGCGACCCCGCAGGCCGACCCGGCCAAGGCGCTGGCGGTGCGCCAGGCGGCGGCCTCGCTGGTCGACCGCACGCAGCTGGCGGAGCAGGTCTACAAGAACACGTTCCAGCCGCTGTACTCCTACGTGCCCCAGGGCATCACCGGCGCCACCGAGTCCCTCAAGCCGCTGTACGGCGACAAGCGCGGCGGACCGGACAAGGCCGCGGCCGCGAGCCTGCTCAGCGCGGCCGGCGTGACCCCGCCCGTGGCCCTGCACCTGCAGTACAACACCGACCACTACGGCTCCTCGTCGGAGGACGAGTACGCGCTGGTGAAGACCCAGCTCGAGGCGGGCGGGCTGTTCAAGGTGACGTTGCAGTCCACGGAGTGGTCGCAGTACGGCAAGCAGCGCGTCGCCGACCAGTACCCCGCCTACCAGCTCGGCTGGTACGCCGACTACCTCGACGCCGACAACTACCTCGGCTCCTTCTTCGCCGACGGCAACTGGGTCAACAACGGCTACGACGACCCGGCCGTGAAGACGCTCATCAAGCAGGAGCAGACCGAGACGGACGCGGGACGGCGCACCGCGACGCTGGGGCAGATCCAGGACACCGCCGCCAAGGCCGTGCCGATCGTGCCGCTGCTGCAGGGCTCCACCGCGATCGTGACCCGGGCGAGCGTCAGCGGGGTGCCGCAGCCGCTCGACAGCGCGTACCAGTTCCGCTGGGCCGAGCTTGCGAAGCGCTGACGAGCGGCGGCCGGGTCCGGGCCTGGCCCGCTATCTCGCCGTGCGGTTCCTGCTCATCTTCCCGACCGTCTTCGCCCTGGTGACCGCGGTGTTCTTCCTCATGCGGCTCACCGGGGACCCGGTCACCAACGCCTTGGGCGACCGGCTGACCCCGGCCCAGCTCCAGGTGCGGCTGCACCAGGCGGGCTACGACCGGCCGCTGCTCGTGCAGTACCTCGACTTCCTGAAGGGGGTGGTGACCGGCGACCTGGGCCGCACCGCGACCGACAACCGCTCGATCGGCGAGCTGCTCGGCAGCTACGGCACGGCGACGCTGGAGCTGGCGGCGTACGCGCTGGTGATCGCGCTGCTCGTCGGGCTGCCGCTGGGCCGGCTCGCGGCGTACTACCGCGACCGGGCGCCCGACGTGGTCCTGCGGCTGTTCGCGATCCTGGCCTACGCGACCCCGGTCTTCTTCGTCGGGCTGGTGCTGAAGCTGGTCTTCTCGGTGTGGCTGGGCTGGTTGCCGGTCGCCGGGCGGGCCAGCACCGGGGTGCAGCTGGAGCTGGCCCGCCGCTCCAGCGTCACCGGGATCTACCTGGTCGACGCGGTGCGCAGCGGCGACGGCGCCGCGGTGCTCGACGTGCTGCGCCACGCGGTCCTGCCCAGCGTCGCGCTCGGCCTGCTCGTGGCCGGGGTCTTCCTGCGGCTGGTGCGCACCAACCTCATCGGCACGCTCTCGGCCGGGTACGTCACCGCCGCCCGTTCCCGCGGCGTCCCCGAGCGCCGGCTACGCGACCGGCACGCCACCCGCCCGGCGCTGGTGCCGGTCGTAACGATGCTCGGCCTGCAGGTCGCCGGGCTGCTGGGCGGGGCGGTGCTGACCGAGACGACGTTCGAGTGGAAGGGCCTGGGCTTCGAGCTGGCGCACTACCTGACGGCCCGGGACTTCGTGGCGGTGCAGGCGCTCGTGGCCGTCTTCGCGGTCGTGGTCGCGGTGACGAACTTCCTCGTCGACGCGGTCGCGGCCCTCGTCGACCCGAGAGTGCGGTACTGACATGACCCAACGTGTGATGGTGCTGATCGGCGCCGGGCTCGCCGGCCTGTTCGTGGTCACCGCACTGCTGGCCCCCGTCCTGGCGCCGCGCGGGTACGCCCAGCTGCAGGACGGCGGCGGGCTCTTCGGCGCCCAGCAGCACCCGGGCGCCGGCCATCTCCTCGGCACCACCGTCACCGGCTACGACGTGTTCTCGCGCGTGCTGTGGGGGGCCCGCACCGCGCTGCTGGTCATCCTGCTGTCGGTGAGCCTGTCGCTCGTGTTCGGCGTGCTGCTGGGGCTCGTCTCCGGCTACGTCGGCGGGCGGCTGGACCGCGCCCTCGTCGGCGTGGCCGACGCCATGTACGCGTTCCCGTCGCTGCTGTTGTCCATCCTCGTCGCCATCGTGGTCAGCCAGGGCCGCTCGAGTCTTGTCGGTGGCCTGGCCGCGGCCGCGGTGGCGGTCACCGTCGTCTTCGTCCCGCAGTACCTGCGCGTCGTGCGGGCGGAGGTGGTGCGGGTCAAGGGCGAGGCGTTCGTGGACGCCGCCCGGGTCATCGGCGCCGGGCGCGGCCGCATCATGTTCCACCACGTGCTGCGCAACTCGGTGCGCAGCCTGCCGGTCGTGGTCACCGTCAACGCCTCCGAGGCCATCCTCACCCTGGCCGGGCTGGGCTTCCTCGGCTTCGGCATCGAGCCCAACTCCGCCGCGGAGTGGGGCTACGACCTCAACAAGGCGGTGCCGGACGTGACCGCCGGGATCTGGTGGACGGCCGTGCCGCCGGGGATCGCGATCGTGCTGACGGTCCTGGGCATCACCCTCATCGGCGAGAGCCTCACCGATCTCACCGACCCGCGGCTGCGGCGGCGGTCGGCATGAGCGAAGACCTGGTGCGCATCGAGGACCTGCGGGTCCGCTTCGCCGTCGGCGGCGGGTCCGTGACCGCGGTCGACGGGCTGGACCTGGCCGTCGGCCCCGGCGAGATCGTCGCGCTGGTCGGCGAGAGCGGCAGTGGCAAGACGGCCACCGCCAACGCCGTGCTCGGGCTGCTCCCGCGCTCGGCGGCGGTCACCGGCCGGGTGCTGCTGCGCCCGGCGGACGGCTCGGCGCCGCTGGACGTCGTGGCCCTGGGCGCCCGGCGGCTGCGCCGGCTGCGGGGCACCGCGGCGGCGATGGTCTTCCAGGAGCCCTCCACGGCGCTGAACCCGGTGTACCCGGTCGGCTGGCAGATCGCCGAGGGGCTGCGCGCGCACGGGATGCGCGGGCGGGCGGCCCGGTGGGCCCGGGCGGTCGAGATGCTCGACGCGGTGGGCATCCCGGAGCCGCGGCGGCGGGCCGGGCACTACCCCTTCCAGTTCTCCGGCGGCCAGCAGCAGCGGGTGCTCATCGCGGCGGCGCTGGCCCTCGGCGCCCGGCTGCTCGTCGCCGACGAGCCGACCAGCGCGCTGGACGTGACCGTGCAGGCCGAGATCCTCGACCTGCTGCGCCGGTGCCGCGCCGACTTCGGCACCGGCATCCTGCTCATCACCCATGACATGGGCGTGGTCGCCGACATCGCCGACCGGGTCGCGGTCATGCACCGCGGGCGGATCGTCGAACGGGCCCCGGCCCAGGCGCTGTTCGCCGCGCCCGCCCACGCGTACACCCGCGACCTGCTGGCCGCGATCCCGGTGCCGGGCTCGGCCGGCGCGCGCCCGGTGGCCCCGCCCGGAGCCGAGCCGGTCGTGGTCGCCGAGGACCTCGTCGTGCAGTACCCTCGCCGGCTCGGCCGGGGCGGCGCTCGCGCGGTCGACGGGGTCAGCTTCGCGATCGCGGCCGGCGAGGTGCTCGGGCTGGTCGGCGAGAGCGGCTCCGGCAAGACCACCATCGGCCGGGCGATCGCCGGGCTGACCGCGGTGACCGGAGGCTCGCTCGACGTGCGGGTGCCGGCCGGGCGGCTCGGGTACGTCTTCCAGGACCCCGCGGCGAGCTTCAACCCCCTGCTCACCATCGGCGACAGCATCGCCGAGCCGCTGCGGGTGCACCGCCGCGAGCTCGGCCGGGCCGCCGTGCGGACCCGCGTCGGCGAGCTGCTGGAGCAGGTCGAGCTGCCGGCCGGACACGCCGGGCGCTACCCGCACGAGCTCAGCGGCGGCCAGCGGCAACGCGCCGGGCTGGCCCGCGCGCTCGCGCTGCAGCCGCGGCTGCTCATCGCCGACGAACCCACCTCCGCCCTGGACGTCTCCGTCCAGGCCAACATCCTGGAGCTGCTCATGCGCCTGCATCGCGAACACGGGTTCGCCGCCCTGTTCATCAGCCACGACCTGGCCGTCGTCGACGCCGTCGCCGGTCGGGTGATGGTCCTGCAGCACGGCCGGGCCGTCGAGACCGGCGAGACCCGGCAGGTGCTGCACGAGCCCGGGCACCCGTACACCCGGCGGCTCGTCGCGGCGGCCCCGGTGCCCGATCCGGTCCGCCAGGCCGCCCGCCGGGCCGAGGCGCAGTCGCGGACGGAGGCCGTGCGGTGAACGCCGACGCGCTCGCCGAACAGGTCCTCACGGCCATGCCCGTCATCGACGGGCACAACGACCTGCCGGTCGCGCTGCGGGCCCGGGCCGGCTCCGGGGTCGATGGCCTCGACCGGCACCGCCCGGAGCTGCACACCGACATCCCCCGGCTGCGGGCCGGGCGGGTCGGCGGGCAGTTCTGGTCGGTGTACGTGCCGTCGCACCTGCCCGAGCCCGAGGCCGTGGTGGCCACGCTCGAGCAGATCGACGCCGTCTACCGCCTCGCCGACGCCTACCCGGAGACGTTCGCCATCGCGTGCACCGCCGCGGAGGTGCAGCGGGCCATCCGCGGCGGTCGCATCGCGTCGCTCATCGGCGTCGAGGGCGGCCACAGCCTCGCGGGGTCGCTCGGGGTGCTGCGCGGCCTCGCCCGGCTCGGGGTGCGGTACGTGACGCTCACCCACAACGACAACACCGCCTGGGCCGACTCCGCCACCGACGCGCCCGCGACCGGCGGGCTCAGCGACACCGGCCGGGCGATCGTCGCCGAGCTCAACCGGCTCGGCATCCTCGTCGACCTGTCCCATACCGCGGCGTCCACGCAGCGCGATGCGCTGGCCGTGTCCGCCGCGCCCGTCATCTACAGCCACTCCTGCGCCCGGGGGCTCAACGACCATCCCCGCAACGTCGGCGACGACGAGCTGCGGCTGCTCAAGACCAACGGCGGCGTCCTGCAGCTCACGTTCGTCCCGGCGTTCGTGTCCGCCGACGTCGCCGCGTGGACCGCCGAGGCCGCCGCCGAGCGGGTGCGGCTCGGGCTGCCGGCGGTCCCGTGGACGTGGCCGCGCGCGCCGCGCCCGGGCGAGTCCGACGCCGACCTCGCGGCCGAGCAGGCCGCCGCGGCGGATGCGGCACCGGTCGAGCCGCGCTTCGCGAAGTGGCTCGCCGAGCATCCCCGGCCGGAGGTGTCGCTCGCCCAGGTCGCCGACCACGTCGAGCACGCCCGCGAGGTCGTCGGCCCCGCGCACCTCGGGCTCGGCGGCGACTACGACGGCGTCGACTGGTTCCCCGCCGACCTCGCCGACGTGTCCGGCTATCCGCGCCTGCTGGCCGAGCTGGCCCGGCGGGGCTGGAGCACCGCCGAGCTTGAGGGGCTGACCGGCCGCAACATCCTGCGGGTGCTGCGCGATGCGGAGGACGTCGCCGCGAGCCCGCTCTGGCCCACTCTCGGGTAGCCGCTCAGCCCAGGTCTGTGTGGTGGCAGGCGGCCCGGTGCTCGCCGCCGGCCATCGCGGGCTCCTCGGTCGCGCAGATCGTTCTCCTTGCCGGTTCCAGGGTGGCGTACAGCGGGCAGCGCCCCCGGAACCGGCAGCCGACGGGACGCTCGTCGGCCGCGGGCGGGTCGCCGGGCAGCAGGATGCGCTCCCGCCGCCGCTCGGCGTCCGGGTCGGGGACCGGGACGCAGGACAGCAGCGCCCGGGTGTACGGATGCCACGGCCGGGCGAGCACGTCGGCGGCCGGACCGGTCTCGACGGTCCGGCCGAGGTACACGACGCTGACCACGTCCGCGATCCTGGCCACGACGGCGAGGTCGTGGGTGACGACGAGGTACGCCAGGCCGAGCCGCTCCTGCAGGCCGGCGAGCAGGTCGAGCACCGCGGCCTGCACCGTGACGTCCAGCGAGGAGACCGGTTCGTCGAGCACGAGCAGGTCCGGCTCGACGCCGATCGCGCGGGCGATCGCGATGCGCTGCCGCTGCCCGCCGGAGAACTCGTGCGGGAAGCGCCGGGCCAGGGCCGGGTCCAGCCCGACGAGCCGCAGCACCTCGTCCACCCGCGCCCGGGCCCGGGCCGGCGGGTACCCCTGGGCCAGCATCGGCTCGGCGATGACGTCACCGACGGGCAGCCGCGGGTCGAGGCTCGCGAACGGATCCTGGAACACCAGCTGCATCCGCCGGCGCAGCCGGGCCCGGTCGGCACCGCTGAGGCGCCCGGCGACCTCCCGGCCGAACAGCTCGATCGAGCCGCCCTCCGGCGGCTGCAAGCCGAGGATCTCCAGCAGCGTGGTGGACTTGCCGCTGCCGGACTCTCCGACCAGCGCGTGGGTCCGTCCGGCGTGGACGGTCAGGTCGACGCCGTCGACCGCATGGATCGCGCCGGTCCGGCGGCGCAGGACCCGGCCGCGGTACACGGGAAACGTTCGCCGCAGGCCGGTGACCCGCAGCACCGGCGGGCCGGGCGGGGTTGCCCGCGGGGTGCGCGGGGCGTCGAGGCGGGGCTGGGCGGCGAGCAGCTCGCGGGTGTACGGCTCGCGCGGCTCGCGGTACAGCTGGCGCACCTCGGCCTCTTCGACGATGCGGCCGCCGCGCATCACGGCGACGCGGTCGGCGATGCCCGCCATCACGCCGAGGTCGTGGCTGACGAAGACGAGCGCGGCCCCGGTCGCCGCGCGCACGTCGTGGAGCACCTGCAGGATCTGGGCCTGCACGGTCACGTCGAGGGCGGTCGTGGGCTCGTCGGCGAGGATCAGGTCCGGGTCGTTGGCGATGGCCATCGCGATCATCACGCGCTGCCGCATGCCGCCGGAGAGCTCGTCCGGGAACGCCCGGGCGCGCAGCTGCGGTGACGGGATGCCGACGAGCCGCAGCAGCTCGACGGCGCGGCGGCGGGCCTCGGCCCGGGACACGCCGCGGTGGGCGAGCACGGCCTCGGCGAGCTGGTCGCCGACGCGGTACACCGGGGTCAGGGCGGACAGCGAGTCCTGGAACACGATCGCGGCGACGTTGCCGCGCAGCCGGCGCAGCGTGGGCGGGTCGGCACCGAGCACCTCGGTGCCGCCGAGCACGACGCTGCCGGTGACCGCGGCCCCGGCGGGCAGCAGGCCCAGCGCGGCGAGCACGGTCACGGACTTGCCGGAGCCGGACTCGCCGACGATGCCGAGCACCTGTCCGCGGTGGACGGTGAGGTCGATGCCGTCCACCGCGGGCGGCCCGTCGCCGAAGCGGACCCGCAGGCCCCGGACGGTCAGCACCGCGCCGTCGGGCGGTGCCCCGGCCGGGACCGGCTCGGGCCTGCGGGCCCGTGCGGGGCCGGAGCGCGGGTCGACGGCGTCGCGCAGGCCGTCGCCGACGAGGTTCACGGCGAGGACGAAGACGACGAGCAGCCCGGCCGGGAAGAAGAACATCCATGGGAAGGTGACCGCCGAGGCGGTGCCGGCGGCGATGAGGGTGCCGAGCGACACGTCGGGCGGCTGGACGCCGAAGCCGAAGTACGACAGCGCCGTCTCGGTCATGACGGCGGCGCCGACGGCGAGGGTGGCGTCGATGATGAGGAACGAGGCGGTGCTCGGCAGCACGTGCCGCACGATGATCCGGGGCGCGGAGACGCCCATGAGCCGGGCCGCGCGGACGAACGGCAGCTCCTTGAGCGAGATCGTCAGGGACCGCACGACCCGGGCGGAGATCATCCAGCCGAACACGGCGAGCAGGCCGACGAAGGCGACCCAGCCGCCGGCCCGCAGCCGCGGCGACACCACCGCGATGACGAGGAACGACGGGAAGACCAGCAGCAGGTCGACGACGAGGACGAGCCCGCGCTCGGTCCAGCCGCCGGCATATCCGGCGACCGCGCCGACGACGGCGGCCAGGGCGGTGGCGACGACGGCCACGGCGAGCCCGATGAGCAGCGACTTCTGCAGCCCGCGGACGGTCTGGGCGAAGACGTCCTGGCCGATGCCGTTCGTGCCCCACCAGTGCGCCGCGGACGGGGCGGCGCGCAGGGCGGTGTAGTCGATGTCGGTGTACGACCAATGGGTCAGGGCGGGCCCCGCGAAGGCCAGCACGAACAGCAGCGCGACGATGCCGGCACCGGTCCGGGCGGCCCGGTCGCGGCGCAACCGCCCGGCCACGACCCGCAGCCGGGTGGGCGGCGCCTGGCGGGCCTCGTCGGCGACCTCGGCCGCGAGGGTGTCAGCCACGGCGGTTGCCGAGCCGGACGCGCGGGTCGAGCACCGCGTGCAGCACGTCGGCGAGCAGCCCGGCGAGCAGGACGGTGACGGCCGCGAAGAGGTTGACCGCGACGACCGCGTTGACGTCGTTGTTGTTCACCGAGTCGATGAACCACTCCCCCATCCCGTGCCAGCCGAAGATCTTCTCGGTGAAGGTCGCGCCGGTGAGCACGCCGAGGAAGCCGAACGAGAAGAACGTCGACATCGGGATGAGCGCCGTGCGCAGGCCGTGCTTGACGAGCACGCGGCGGCGGGGCAGGCCCTTGGCCTCGGCGGTGCGCAGATAGTCGGCGCCGAGCACGTCGAGCATGGCGCTGCGCTGGTAGCGGCTGTAGGTGGCGAGCGTGACCAGCCCGATGGACAGCGTCGGCAGCAGCAGGTGCCCGGCGCGGTCGGCGAGCAGGCCGAGCGCCGAGCCGGTCAGGCCCGGGGTGCGCTCGCCGGTGAAGGCGACGACCTGCCGCCCGGCGGCCTGGTTCGCGGCCAGCGCACCGATCTTGAGCAGCAGCGCGATGAGGAACGTCGGCGTGGACAGCAGCAGGAACGCGAGCACGGTGAACGAGCGGTCGGTGAGGCGGTACTGCCGCACGGCGCTCCACGCTCCGGCAGCCACACCCGCGGCGATGCCGAGCGTGGTGCCGAGCACGAGCAGCCGCAGGCTCACCCCGACGCGGCGGCCGAACTCGGCGTTGACGGAGGTGCCGGTGATGCTCGTACCGAGGTCGCCGTGGACCGCCCGGCCGGCCCAGCCCGCGAAGCGCTCGGTCACCGG
This sequence comes from Dactylosporangium sp. NPDC051485, assembly GCF_040682015.1. Lineage (NCBI taxonomy): Bacteria > Bacillati > Actinomycetota > Actinomycetes > Micromonosporales > Micromonosporaceae > Dactylosporangium > Dactylosporangium sp. NPDC051485. The sequence continues at coordinate 13,611 of NZ_JBFAZW010000088.1, read as the reverse complement.
TTGCCGGTCGTCCAGGCCGATGGCCCGCAGCTGCCGGTCCACCTGCGCGGCCGGCGGCGGGATCAGCCGGGACTGGAAGTACGCGCGGGGGGACAGCGCGGACGTCGCCAGGATGTAGGACAGGAACGCGGCCGAGACCAGCAGCGCCACGTAGTAGGCGAACCGGCGGGCGAGGAAGGCGAGCAACGAACCCCCTCAATTGACATACATCGTATCGATGAACGTACCAGAAGATGTATATATAGACGGTATGCTAAGTATGGATTGAGAGGCGGGTTCGATGAGGAACTCCACGGCGCTGGCCCTGGCCGCGCTGCTCGCCGGGGCCGGCCTGACCGGCGGCTGCGGCGGGGCCAGCGCGCCGGGCCACCAGGGCACGCCGCCGAAGACCGGCAGCTCCGACATCAACCCGCAGCCGCGCGACAGCCTGCGCAAGGGCGGCACGCTGCGGCTGTCGATCCAGCAGTGGATCACGCAGTACAACATCGGGCAGGTCGACGGGCTGCAGGGCGACGGCGCGTCGATCCTGACGCTCACCGAGCCGAAGCTGTGGTTCGCCGACGACAACGGCGTGCCGGCGGCCAACCCGGAGGTGCTGGTCTCCGCCGAGGTGGGCACCTCCGGGGGCGCCCAGGTCGTGACGTACAAGCTGAACCCCAAGGCGACCTGGTCCGATGCCACGCCGATCACCTGGCAGGACTTCGCCACGCAGTGGAAGACCCGCAACGGCTCCGACGACCGGTTCCAGCTCTCCGGCACGACCGGCTACGACGACATCGCGAACGTCGAGCGCGGGGCCGACGAGCGGACCGTGAAGGTGACGTTCAAACAGCCGTACGCGGACTGGCAGACGCTGTTCGACCCGCTGCTGCCCGGCAGCGCGGTGGACACGCCCGAGAAGTTCAACACCGGCTGGATCGAGAAGATCCCGGTGTGGGGCGGGCCGTGGAAGATCGGCTCGGCCGACAAGACGAGCCAGACGATCACCATGGTGCCGAACGAGTCGTACTGGGGCACCAGGCCACTGCTCGACTCGATCGTGTTCCGGGCGCTGGACAGCACGGCGATCACCGAGGCGTACCTCAACAACGAGATCGACCAGGCACCCGGCCGGCAGCCCGAGGCCTACCGGCGCCTCGCCGGGGCCGCGAACACCGTCATGCGCACCGGCGGCCGCTGGGACGAGACACAGCTGACGCTCGGGCACGCCGGGCCGCTCGCCGACGTGCGGGTCCGCCAGGCGGTCACCAACGCCGTGGACCGCGCCGCGATCGCCGCGGCCCAGTCCGCCGGGCTGCCGTTCAAGGTGAACACGCTCGGCAGCCACTTCTTCATGCCCAGCCAGGACGGATACCGCGACAACAGCGGCGACGAGGGCCGCTTCGACCTCGAGCGCGCCAAGCGGCTGCTCGACGAGGCCGGCTGGAAGGCCTCCGCGGACGGCAAAACCCGCACCAGGGACGGCGCCGCGCTCAAGCTCGTCTACGTCGTGAACGGCAACGGCAGCACGGACCTGCCGCAGCTGGTGCAGAACATGCTCGGCCAGGCCGGCATCACCGTCGAGCTGCGCAAGGTGCCCGGCAACGACTACTTCACCAAGTACGTCAACGTCGGCGCGTTCGACCTGGCCTCGTTCCGCCAGGTCGACAACGTGTTCCCGTCGCTGCTCTACCCGGTGTACCGCACCGGCGGCGACCAGAACTACGGCGGGGTCGCCACCCCGGAGATCGACAAGCTGATCGACCAGGCCGGCGCGGAGACCGACCGGGCCAAGGCCGCCGAACTGCTCAACCGGGCCGACGCGCTGCTGTGGCAGGCCGGGCACTCCGTGCCGCTGTTCCAGACCCCGCAGATCTCGGCGGTGCGCCCGGGCCTGGCCAACTTCGGGGCCTTCGGGCTGCGCAGCGAGCGGCAGTACGTCGACGTCGGCTGGACCAGGTAGCACCCGCGCCCGGTTGCGTCAGTCAGGCCATGTGAGCGACGGAGATGAGGTGCCGTGGACGACGGTGGAGGCTGGCCCAAGGGGTTACGGGTCGGAGTCGGGCTCGCCGCGGGCGCGTTCCTGCTCGCGGTCGGCTTCGGCGCGTTCGCGGTGACGCACGGATGGCCGGCCTGGCTGACCATCACCACGTCCGCGGTCGTGTTCTCCGGCTCGGCCCAGTTCGCGCTGGTCACCGCGCTCGCCGGCGGAGGCGGCCTCGGCCCGGCGCTCACCAGCGCGGCGCTGATGAACCTGCGCTTCGTGCCGATGGCCGCGGCCACCGCCCGCTTCCTGCCCGGCGGCCCGCTGCAACGGGCCGCGCAGGGCCAGGCCGTCGTGGACGGTTCCTGGGTCGCCGCGCAGCGCCCCGGCGGCGGCCTCGACCGGCAGCTCATGTTCGGCGCGACCCTGGTGCAGTGGCCGGCCTGGATCCTCGGCACCGCCCTCGGCGCCCTCGTCGTGCCCGGCGGCGCGGCGCTGGAGGCCACCGGCCTCGACGTCATCTTCCCCGGCTTCTTCGGCCTGCTGCTCTTCGACTCCTTACGCGCGAGCCCGCGGCTGGCACCGGCGGGGCTGCTCGCCGCCGCGATCGCCGCCACCTGCCGGTTCCTGCCGTCGGGGATCGCGCTCACCCTGGCCGCGGCCGCCGCCACCTTCGCCCTGCGCCAGCCGGCCCGGATCAAGGAGCCCCAGCCGTGACCACGATGATCGTCGCGACGGTCGCCCTCGCCGTGCTCAACGCGCTCTACAAGGCGGTCGGCCCGGCCCTGCTCGGCGGCCGGGAGTTCCCGCCCCGGCTGCGGGCGGTGGCCGACGCGCTGCCCGTGGTGCTGCTCGCCGGCCTGCTCACCGTCGACGTGCTCGGCCCGGGCTGGCGGGACTTCGACTGGACGGTGCTGCCCGGGCTCGGCGTCGCCATCGCCCTGCGCGCGGTGGGACGCTCCCACCTGACGTGCATCGTGGCGGCGGTCGCCGGCACCGCCGGGCTGCGGCTGCTGCTGGACGCCCTCGGCTGAGGCGCCGGATCGGGGTGGCCGTCCGGGCGCAGTGCGGCCCGGACGGCTCGAAGGACCTCGTGCCGGTCGTCGTCAGGGAGACCGGCGCGACGTTGCCGGTCTCAGCGCAAGGTCACGTGTTCTCGCGCGGCAGGCCGGGCGGGTTGACCAGCGCCTGCGGGACGGCCTCGTTCGCCAGGCCCCAGCGCTTGAGCACCTCGGCGTAGCTGCCGTCCTTGATGACCGCGTTCAGGGCCGCCGCCACCGGCTCGACCAGGCCGCTGCCCTTCACCGTCATCGCGGCGATGCGCCCGTCGATGCTGGCGCCGGCGCCGGAGTACGTGCCCGCGATCCGGGTCTCGCCGGCGACCGCGACGTGGTAGGCGACCGTCGGGTTCGGGCCGAAGTGGGCGTCGGTGCGGCCGGAGCGCAGCGCGAGCTGGTAGTCGGAGGACTCGAAGTACGAGATGTTGACGGGCTTGCGGCCGGCCTTCTTGTTCTCCTCGTCCCAGGTCAGCAGGATCTTCTCCTGGTTGGTGCCGGACGCCACCGACACGTTGAGGCCCGCGATGTCGGCTGGGCCGGAGATCTTGGTGATCTTGCTATCCTTGCGGACCTCCCAGGCGAGCTGGTCGACGCGGTAGGTGGCGAAGTCGTACAGGTCCTTGCGCTCCTCGGTGACCGTGATGTTGGAGAAGCCGAGCTGGTACTTGCCGGAGCGGATCGACAGGAAGAGGTTCTCCCAGGACGTGCTCACCAGCACCAGCTTCAGGCCGAGCACGTCGGCGACCAGCTGGGCGACGTCGGGCTCCGAGCCGATGAGGGTGCGGTCGTCGGTGGCCAGGAACTCCAGCGGCGGCGCGCCGTCGGGGTTCACGCCGACGACGAGCTCGCCCTTGTCGCGGATCGCGGCCGGGACCTTGTTCGCGATGGCGTCGATCTTCTGGGCCCGGACGCGGTGCTGGTCCGGGCTCAGGTTGACCTGGAGCTGCCCGGCGGCGGAGGCACCGCCGGACGCGGGCGAGCCGGCGGCGATGTCACTCGGCGTGCCGCAGGCCGACAGGGACAGCAGGATGAGCGCGGCGGGCAGCACCCGCCGGAACGACGATGACATGGAAGTCCTCTCAGAGCACTTTGCTGAGGAAGGCGCGGGTGCGCTCGTGCTGCGGACGGTCGAGCACCACGGACGGCGGGCCTTGCTCGACAACCCGTCCGGCGTCCATGAACACGACGGTGTCGGCGACCTCGCGGGCGAAGCCGATCTCGTGGGTGACGACGATCATGGTGGTGCCGTTGCGGGCGAGGTCGCGCATGGTGTCGAGGACCTCGCCGACGAGCTCCGGGTCGAGGGCGGAGGTCGGCTCGTCGAAGAGCACGACCTTCGGGCGCAGGGCGAGGGCGCGGGCGATGGCGACGCGCTGCTGCTGGCCGCCGGAGAGCTGCCTGGGGTACGCCCGCGTCTTGTCCTGCAGCCCGACGCGCCGCAGCAGCGCCTCGGCCTCGGCGTGGGCCTCGGCGCGGGGCCGGCGCTGGGCGGAGATCGGCGCCTCGGCGACGTTCTCCAGGGCCGTGAGGTGCGGGAAGAGGTTGAAGTTCTGGAACACGAACCCGATCTGCGTGCGCTGCTTGAGGATCTGGCGTTCCTTGAGCTCGTGCAGCTTGTTCCCGGCGCGGCGGTAGCCCATCAGCTGCCCGTCGACGGTGACGTACCCGCGGTCGACGCGCTCGAGATGGTTGATGCTGCGCAGGAGCGTGGACTTGCCCGAGCCGGAGGGGCCGAGCACCACGGTCACCTCGCCCGGCCGGACCCGCAGGTCGATGCCGCGCAGCACGTGCAGCGCGCCGAAGCTCTTGTGCACGCCCCGCACCTCGACCATCGCCGCGCTCATCCGCGCCATCCGGCGACGGCGGCGCGCAGGCGCTGCAGGGGCGTCGGCGGCAGCACGCGGGCGCTGCCCTTGGCGAAGTACCGCTCCACGTAGAACTGCGCCGCCGACAGGATCGAGGTGATGATCATGTACCAGATGGTCGCCACGAGCAGCAGCGCGATGATCCGGCCGTTGCGGTTGTAGATGACCTGCACCTGGTAGAACAGCTCGGGCAGGGCCATGATGTACACCACCGAGGTCCCCTTGACCAGCCCGACGATCTCGTTGGCGGCGGTCGGCACGATGGTGCGCATCGCTTGCGGCAGCACGATCCGGCGCAGCTGCCGGCCGCGCGGCACGCCGAGCGCGGCGGCCGCCTCGAGCTGCCCCTGGTCGACGGAGAGCACGCCGGCCCGCACGATCTCGGCGGCGTAGGCGCCTTGGTGCAGCGCGAGGCCGAGGCTCGCGGCGGTCAGCGGCCCGATGAGATCCATGGTGGCGACCTGGACGAACGAGGGGCCGAAGGGCACGCCGAAGGACAGGTAGCGGTACAGGATCGCGAGGTTGTACCAGAACAGCAACTGCAGGATGAGCGGCACCGAGCGGAAGATCCACACGTATGTCCATGCGACCGAGGTCAGCAGCGGCACCCGGGACAGCCGCATGAGGGCGAGCACGGTGCCGATCGCGAAGCCGAGGACGATGCCGAGCGCGGTGAGCTTCAGCGTGAGCCAGACCGCGCGCAGGATGGTCTCGTAGAACAGGTACTCGCCCACGACCTTCCAGTCCCAGGCGGGGTTGGTGACGAGCGCGTGGCCGGCCATGGCCAGCAGCACGGCGACGACACCGGTGGCGATCCAGCGCCACGGGTAGCGGGCCGGCACGACCTTGAGCCGCTCCAGGTCGATGCCGTCCTCGAGCTCCTCCCGGACGGGCGGCGGGCCGACGCTCATCCGACGCCCGCCGTCAGGATCTTCTCGAACGCCAGGTCGTCCGGCGGCGGGTCGGCCAGGTCGAACAGGGCGCGGTAGCCGGCCCGCTGGTACAACCCGATCGCCTCCGGCTGGCGCGGGCCGGTGGTGAGGTAGACCCGGCGGTAGCCGCGCCGGGCCACCTCGCCCTCGAGCTCGGCCAGCACGGCGGAGGCCAGGCCGGTGCGGCGGTACGGCCGGTTCGTCCACATCCGCTTGAGCTCCGCGGTGGTGGCGTCGTAGCGGCGAAACGCCCCGCCGGCCACGGCCACGCCGCGGTCGAGCACGAGCAGGAACGCGCCGCCGGGCGCGGCGAACTCGGCCGCGGGGTGCCGGCGCATCTCCTCGTTCGGCCCGTAGCGGGCGTGGTACTCCTCGTCGAGCTCGCGCAGCAGCGGCTCGGCCAGCGGGTCGAGCGGCGAGCTGTAGTGGATGGCGAGGCCGCGGCCGGCCAGTGTGGTCATGATTCCCGCCGGTACCGAACTCGGACAATACGACAATGACGTTTGTGGATCACTGGACGTTTTTCACGATCATGCCGGCGCCGACGGTCCGGTTGGTCGTCTCGTCGATGACGATGAACCCGCCGGTGGTGCGGTTGCGGCGATATTCGTCGACCAGCAGTGGCGCCGTGGTCCGCAGCCGAACCCGGCCGATCTCATTCAGTGAGAGACCGGTTGCGGACTCGTCCCGGTGCAGGGTGTTCACGTCGAGGCGGTACTGCAGCCCGCGCACCTCCGTGCGCACGGATCGGGTCGTGTGCTTGATCGAGTACCGCGCGCCGACGGTGAGCGGCCGTGACTCCTCCATCCAGCAGACCATCGCCTCGACGTCCTGCACGACCGCGGGCGCGTTGTGCGGGCGGCAGATGAGGTCGCCCCGGCCCACCTCGACGTCGTCGGCGAGGCGGATGGTGACGGACATCGGCGGGTAGGCCTCGTCGAGCTCGCCGTCGGCGGTCTCCACGTGGGTGACGGTCGTCGTCAGCCCCGAGGGCAGCACCATGACCTCGTCGCCGGCCCGGATGACGCCGCCGGCGACCTGGCCCGCGTACCGGCCGGGCGCGATGACGTACTGCACCGGGAACCGGACGTCGACGAGGTTGCGGTCGGAGGCGATGTGCACGTGCTCCAGGTGGTGCAGCAGGGAGGGCCCCTCGTACCAGGGCATGTTCTCGCTGCGCGTCACGAGGTTGTCGCCGTGCAGGGCGGAGATCGGGATGACCGTCAGGTCGGGCGCCTCGAGCTTGGCGGCGAACGAGGTGAACTCGTCCGCGATGCGCTCGAAGACCTCCTGCGAGTAGTCGACCAGGTCCATCTTGTTCACGCAGAGCACCAGGTGCGGCACCCGCAGCAGCGAGCACAGGAACGCGTGCCGGCGGGACTGCTCGACCAGGCCCTTGCGCGCGTCCACCAGGATCAGCGCCACATCGGCGGTCGACGCCCCGGTGACCATGTTGCGGGTGTACTGGGTGTGGCCAGGGGTGTCGGCGATGATGAACTTGCGCCGCGGGGTGGCGAAGTAGCGGTACGCCACGTCGATGGTGATGCCCTGCTCCCGCTCGGCCCGCAGGCCGTCGGTGAGCAGCGCGAGGTTGGTGTATTCGTCGCCGCGCGAGCGCGACGTCGCCTCGACGGCCTCCAGCTGGTCCTCGAAGATGGCCTTCGAGTCGTACAGCAGCCGCCCGATCAGCGTCGACTTGCCGTCGTCGACCGACCCGGCGGTCGCGAACCGTAACAGATCCATGCTCAGAAGTACCCCTCGCGCTTGCGGTCCTCCATCGCCGCCTCGCTGACCTTGTCGTCGCCGCGCGTGGCGCCGCGCTCCGTGATCCGCGTCGCCGCGACCTCCTCGATCACCTTCTGGGTCGTGTCCGCGTCGCTGCGCACGGCGGCGGTGCAGGACGCGTCCCCGACCGTGCGGTAGCGCACCCGCTCCACGAACGGCGTCTCCCCGGCCTTGAGCGGCAGGAACTCGTTGATCGCATACAGCATCCCGCCGCGGTCCACGACCTCGCGGTCGTGGGCGTAGTAGATGCTGGGCAGGTCGATGTTCTCGCGGGCGATGTAGTGCCACACGTCCAGCTCGGTCCAGTTGGACAGCGGGAAGACCCGGATCGACTCGCCGGGGGCGATCCGCGCGTTGTACAGCGCCCACAGCTCGGGCCGCTGGTTGCGCGGGTCCCACTGGCCGAAGTCGTCGCGGAAGCTGAACACCCGTTCCTTCGCCCGCGCCTTCTCCTCGTCCCGCCGCGCCCCGCCGAAGAGCGAGTCGAAGCGGTACTTCTCCACGGCGTCCAGCAGCACCGGCGTCTGAATCCGGTTCCGCGTGCCGTCGGCGGCCTCCCGTACGGTGCCCGCGTCGATCGCCTCCTGCACGCTGGCCACGATCAGCTGCACGTTGAGCTCGTTCACCCGCCGGTCCCGGTACTCCAGCACCTCGGGGAAGTTGTGACCGGTGTCCACATGCATGACAGGGAACGGGATCCGGGTGGGCGCGAACGCCTTCTCGGCCAGCCGCAGCATCACGATCGAGTCCTTGCCGCCGGAGAACAGCAGCACCGGCCGCTCGAACTCGGCGACCACCTCGCGCATGATGAACAGGCTCTCCGCCTCGAGCGCGTCCAGATGCGAGACGCGGTAGGGCGGCCGGCTCATCACACCGCCGCCGCGGCGATGCGCTGCTCGTGCAGCCGCTCGTAGAAGGGCCGGTGGTACGCGACGAGCGCGGCCACCCGCTCGGCGTCGGCCGGGTCGATCGGGTGCTCGTTCGAGCCGGTGCTGAAGCCGCTGCTGCGCGACACGTCGCGGTGCCAGGCCTCGGTGCGGGCCCACTCCGGGCGCTCGCCGCGGTCCCAGGTCAGCGCCTCGGGCAGGAACGGCAGGCCGGTCAGCTCGCAGTAGCGCACGATCACGGCCGGCGGGTCGGCGACGAGCTCGTCGCCGTCGACGACGACCGCGGGGGCGCCGGCCGCCCGGACCGCGCTGAAGATCTCGTACACCCGCTCGAAGCCGATCTCGTCGCGCGTGACGTCGCGGTTCATGGCGTAGTGCGAGCCGACGACGGCGGCCGGCTCGCGGATCATGAACGTGTTGGTGAGCTCGGTGTGCAGCCGCGGATCGGCCAGCAGGGCGTCGTAGCGGTAGTCGGTGGTCTCCTTGACGAAGAGCCGCCGCCCGCCGGTGCTGGCCCGCTCCAGCAGCAGCTCGAAGAGCTCCTCGACGGAGGTGGCGGTGTGCTCGCCCAGCTCGAACCGGCCGGTGGCGGCCAGGTTGGAGAAGGGCTCGTGCACGACGTCGAGGTCGCCGCGCTCGATGATCATGCGGAGGAAGGCGGTGGAGCGGGAGCGTGGTACCGCCCACATGGCGATGATCTGGGGACGGGTCACTGCGACCACTCCGTCGGCCCGCGGTCCCAGCGGTGCCGGCGCAGCTCGTCCAGCAGCGCCGGGTCGAGCGGCGGGGCGTCGCTGGTGGCGATGTTGGACCGCACGTGCGACAGCGTCCGCATGCCGGGGATGACGGTGCTGACCTGCGGGTTGGCGAGGATGAAGCGCAGCGCGACCTCGGGCAGGGTCAGGTCCGGGGGCAGGACGGCCTGGAGGGCCTCGGCCCGGGCCACGCTGGCCGCGAGGTTCTCGGGCACGAAGTAGCTGTTGCGCCAGTCGCCCTCGGGCCAGGTGCTCTCCCGGGTGAGCGTGCCGGTGAGGGTGCCCTCGTCGAACGGGACCCGGGCGATGACCGCGATGTCGAGCTCGGCGCAGACGCTGAACAGCTTGTCCTCGGGGGCCTGGTCGAAGATGTTGTAGATGACCTGCACGGCGTCGATGAGGCCGGTGCCGAGGGTGTCGAGGACGTTCCACGGCTCCCAGCGGTTGACGCTGATCCCGATGCCCTCGACCAGCCCCTGGTCGCGCAGGTCGGCCACGACCCGCTGCCATTCGGGCTCGCGGACCCAGGCGTCCTCCCAGACGTGGAACTGGAGCAGGTCGATGCGCTCGACGCCGAGGTTGTCGAGGCTGCGGTCGACGTACTCGCGGATGTGCTCCTCGGGGAACACGTCGGCGATGCGCGAGTCGCGGGTGGAGGGCCAGTTGCGGTCCTTGGGCGGGATCTTCGTGGCGATCTTCAGCCCGCCCGGCCCCGGGGTCTCGGTGACGCCGGCGGCCAGGTCGCCGAGCAGCTTCTCGCTGTGGCCGCGGCCGTAGATCCAGGCGGTGTCGAAGAAGTTGCACCCGAGCCGGACGGACTCGAGCAGGGCCTCCTTGCCGGTGGTGTCGTCGGCGCCGGTCCAGCCGCCCTCGCCGCCGCCGATGCCCCACATGCCGTAGCCGATGTCGCTGACCGGCCAGCCGAGCCGGCCGAAGGTGCGGTACCGCATCGATGCTCCAATCGTGATCAGACGGCGACGGGCTCGCGCCAGCGGTTCCCGCCGGTGCCGAACCGGGTCTGTTGCAGCGCGCCGGACGCGGTGACGTCCACGGCGGTCGGGCGGGCGGTGCCGCGGTGCAGGGTGAGCGTGACGGTGGCCGAGGCGCGCTCCAGCAGCGCGTCGAGCGCGGCGCGGGCCGAGCGGGCCGCCGGGTCGGCATACCAGGCCTCGTAGACGGCGGCGCCGAGCGTGGCGCTGAGCTGGTCGTAGAGTGCGCGGGAGGGCTGGTCGAGGCTGGTCTGCAGCACCCGCTGCCAGGCCGCGCCGAGCACCTCCAGCGCCGGGGCCTCGTAGACCCCGCGGCAGACGGTGCCGATGATGCGCCGCTCGACCACGTCGCGCAGCCAGACGCCGTGGCGGGCGCCGAGCTCGCCGGCGCGCCGCACGATGGCGATCGGGTCGGGTCCGCTGCCGTCGATGTCGGTGATGCGTCCCGCGGTCACGGTCACGGTGGTCGTGGCGGGCTCGGCGGGGGCGTCGGCGGGCCACCTGCTCCAGCGGGGCCGCAGCGTGCTGGCGTCGACGGGGACCGCGAGGTCCTCCAGGCTGGCCGACTCGTGCGAGGCCCCGGCGAGCGAGGCGTCGGTGGACCAGTCTGCGCCGCTGCCCTCGTCCAGCGGCAGCCCGGCCGCCCGGACCGCCTCGAGCATCGCCTCGCGGCCCGGGAACCGGTGCAGCGCGTCGGGGTCGATCCAGGGTGCGTACACGTCCAGGCCGGGCGCGAACCGGGCGGTGTACCGGGCGAACCGGCGCTGGTCGTTGCCGCCGCCGACGCAGCCGTGGGCGAGGACCGTGTGCCCCTCGGCCTGCAGCCGCGGCGCCAGGTGTTCGACGAGCACGAGGCGGGCCGCGCCGGTGGTGTTCCAGTAGCCGCCGTCGTGGCGGGCCTGGTATCGCACCAGGTCGAGGGCGAGCGCCGCCATCGGGGCGCGCAGGTCGACGAGGGCGGCCGGCACCCCGCGGGCGCGCCAGGCGGCGACGGTGGCCTCCAGCTCGGCCGCCGGCGCCTGCCCGATGTCGGCCACCAGGTGATAGGCGTCAATGCCCCGCTCAGCCAGCCAAACGCCCAGGGCGGAGCTCGACAGCCCGCCCCCCTGCAGCACGCCGACTCGGCGTTCCGCGAGTGCTCCAACATACATGTTCGATATGATATATGCGAGACATGGAACGATGGCAATGCCATTTGCGAAGTGTCGGATTCTCGTTCGGGCGAATCGCCGCCGACGGCGATCCGACGAAAACCCGGCACCACTTGTTGACCCCCGACGACGCAAGGTAACGTCATTCGCCGTCCTCACTGGAGCCCGACGTTAACATTCATCGACGTCATACCCTCGGCTTTGTTAACGGACCAATTTCTCGGCAAATCGGCCCACGCTCTCCCCGTTCATCAATCCGTCATAACCCGAGGTCACAAGCCCAATTGTTGTCGCAACGCCGGCGCGACCGTGCCGGCGGCGATCCAGTGCGTCCGGAGCGGTGCCATGACGAGCAGCCCCACGACCGACCACCACCATCCAGCCGACCCCGACGCCGTCACGCACGGCGTGGGCGCGGTGCGGGACTTCCCCCGCACCAGGTCGGTGCTCGACCTCTTCGAGGCCGTCGTGCGACGCGCGCCGGACCGCCCCGCGGTCGAGCACGCCGCCGCCGGGCTGACCTTCGCCGAGCTCGACGCCGCCGCCGATGCGGTCGCCGCCGCCCTGCGCGGGCACGGCGTCGGCCCGGGCGACCTGGTGCCCATCCTGGTCGCCAACGACCTGCACTTCCCCGTCGCCGTGCTCGGCGCGATGAAGGCGGCCGCCGTGTACGTGCCGGTGGACCCGGACTGGCCGGCCACGCGGATCGAGGGCGCGCTGCGCCAGCTCGCCCCGGCCGTCGTGCTGGCCGTGCGCGCGACCGCCGACCGCGTGCCCCCCGCACCGGACGCCGGCGCCGCGCCGGTCGTCCTCGCCGTCGACGACCTGCCGGCCGCCCCGCTCCCGCTCGACGGACCCCGGCCCGGGCCCGAGGACCTCATCTACGGGTACTTCACCTCCGGCTCGACCGGCACCCCGAAGTGCACGCTCAACCGCCACCGCGGCCTGGTGAACCGGCTCAGCGCGATGTCCGGGCACTTCGGCGACGGCGCTTCGCAGGTCGTGCTGCAGAACAGCCGGCCGACCTTCGACTCCTCGATGTGGCAGGTGCTGTGGCCGCTCACCACCGGCGGCCGGGTCGTGATCCCCGACCGGCGCAACATCCTCGACCTCGAGGAGACCTGCCGGACCATCGGCCGGCACGGCATCACCATCACCGACTTCGTGCCCTCGGTCCTCAGCGCCCTCGTCACCCTGCTCGAGCTGCGCCCGGACCTCGTCGCCGCGCTGTCCGGCCTGCGCCGCATGCTCATCGGCGGCGAGGCGGCCAACGACCACGTCCTGCAACGGCTGCACGCCCTGCTGCCGGACCTGCGGGTGACGAACACCTACGGCCCGACCGAGTGCTCCATCGGCTCCGTGTTCCACGACATCGACCTCGACGGCGGCCCCGTGGAGGGCGGCGTGCCGCTGGGCACCCCGATCCCGAACACCGCCGCGCTCGTGCTCGACGACGACCTGCGCCCGCTGCCACCGGGCAAGGTCGGCGAGATCTTCATCGGCGGCGAGTGTGTCGGCGCCGGCTACCTCAACGACCCCGAGCGCACCGCCCTGGCCTTCGTGGACAACCCCTTTGCGGCGGTGCCGGGCCCGAAGCTGTACGGCACCGGCGACCTCGGCCACGTCGGCCCGGACGGCCTGCTGCGCTTCGACGGCCGCCGCGACGACCAGGTGAAGGTCGGCGGGGTCCGCATCGAGCTGGCCGAGATCGAGCGCGCGCTGCTGGAGGTGCCCGGGGTGCGCGACGCCGCCGTCGTGGCCACCGGCGAGGGCGCGGCCCGGTCCCTGGTCGCGTTCCTCACCGCCGGGCCGCCGGGCGAGGCGCAGACCGAGGCCGTCGTGGCCCACCTGCGCCGGCAGCTGCCCGCCGAGGTGGTGCCGCGACGGCTGGTCCGCCTCACCGAGCTGCCGCTGACGCCCAACGGCAAGCTCGACCGGCGCCGGCTCGAGCGCCTCGCCGCCGAGCGGATCGCCGAGGCGACCGCGGCGGCGGGCTTCGTCGCCCCCGCCTCCGGCACCGAGGAGCTCGTCGCCGGCGTGTGGCGCGAGGTGCTCCAGGTCGAGACCGTCTCCGTCGACGTCGCCTTCACCGAGTACGGCGGCACGTCACTGCTGGTCCACCGCATCGGCGCGCTGCTGGGCAGCCGCGCCGGCCGGCCGGTGGACGTGGGCGGAAGCCCACATGACAGCTACCGTTGTCGATCGCCTCGGGCTGCCGCGCCGCGG
>NZ_JBFAZW010000087.1:0-46458 GCF_040682015.1 Dactylosporangium sp. NPDC051485 | reverse complement strand
GCGTCGGCGAACAGGGCCGGCATGGTGTGGGTGAGGGCGCGGCGGTTCTCGATGACGTACGACACCCCGGACGGGATGCGCAGGTTGTCCTCGAGCCGAGCCGGCCCGGCGGCGCGACGCCCGGCTGCCCGTGCTGCCCCACGCGGCCACCTGGGTGCCGCCCGACCTGGAGCTGCTGCGGGCCGGGCTGATCGACGCCGCGGCCCTGCACCCGCTCGTCGCCGCCGCGCTGTCGCCCGGGGCCACGGCCACGCCGGCGCCGGCGGTGCCCGCGGGCCGGGAGCGGATCGTCGAGTGCCGGGGCGAACGGCACCGGCTCGGGCTCGCCGGCGGGGTCCTCGTCGCCCTCGACCACGGGCCGGAGCAGCTGCGCCGGGAGGAGCTGCTCGCCGCGCTCGGCGGGCCGCCGCTGCCCTGCCTGCAGGCGATCGACGCGGCGCACCGCCGGCCGGCGTGCCTCGACGACGTCACCGCGCGGCTCGAGCACGGCGACACCGACGGGGCGCTCGCCGCGGTCGAGGCGCTGCTGGGGCCGGGCGCGGTGCTGCGCGACGGCGCGCTGCGCGACGCGCTCGACGCCGCGGTGCGGCGCCGGGTTAGCCACGGCCTGTTCCGCGCGGGGCTGGCCGGCCGCACGCCCCCCGCGCCGCCGCGGGGCGAGCCGCGCCGCCGCGACGACGCCCGCGCGCACCCGCGCAACGCCCTGCGCTGACACCGGCACCACACGCTTCGACCACACCCGCGCAACGCCCTGCGCTGACACCGACACGCGGGGCTGGCCGGCCCCACGCCGCCGCGACGACGCCCGCGCAACGTCCTGCGCTGACACCGACACGCCGGCACCCGACACCCGCTGTTCCCTGAACGTCACGACACAACACCAAAGGTGATGCCGCATGCCTACGCTCGATACCGCCGCCGAACTCCTCGACCTCCTTCGCGACACCGCCACCGAGCCGCGCGCCGACGCGCAGCTCGAGGCGCTCACCCTGGCCGTCGCGGCCGACCTGCCCGTGCTGCTGTGGGGCGAGCCCGGCATCGGCAAGACGGCCGCGCTCAACCAGCTCGCCGAGACGCTCGGCCTCCCGCTCACCACCGTCATCGCCAGCGTGCACGAGCCGTCCGACTTCTCCGGCCTGCCCGTGCTCGGCGACGACCCGGCCGTGCAGGGCGTGCCGATGGCGCCGCCGGACTGGGCCGTCCGGCTGGTCCGGCAGGGGCAGGGCCTGCTGTTCCTCGACGAGCTGTCCACCGCACCGCCGGCCGTGCAGGCCGCCCTGCTGCGGCTGGTGCTGGAGCGGCGGGTCGGGGCGCTGCAGCTGCCGCCCGGGGTGCGCATCGTCGCCGCGGCCAACCCGCGGGCGTCGGCCGCGGACGGGTGGGAGCTCAGCGCGCCGCTGGCCAACCGGTTCGTCCATCTGCAGTGGACCTACGACCACGAGGTGGTGGTGCGCGGGCTCGGCGGGGTCTGGCCGCGGGCCGCACTGCCCACATTGGACCCCCAGCGGCTCCGGCCCGCCGTCGCGCGCGCCCGGCGGGCGGTCTGCGGGCTGCTGTCGGCCCGGCCCACCCTCGTGCACCGGATACCCAGCGCCGAGGCCAACCGCGGCGGGGCGTGGCCGTCGCCGCGCAGCTGGGACATGACGCTGCGGCTGCTCGCGTTCGCCACCGCCGCGGACACCTCCCGGGACGTGCTGTCGATGCTGGTCCGCGGCACGGTCGGCGACGGTCCCGGGCTGGAGCTGCTGGCCAGCCTCGACCGGTTGGACCTGCCCGACCCGGAGGACGTGTTGCAGGACCCGGCCGCGGCGGTACTGCCGGAGCGCGGCGACCTGCGCCAGGCCGTCCTCGACGCCGTCGTCGAGGCGGTGCGCCGCCGGCCGCTGCGGGACCGCTGGGAGGCGGCCTGGGAGCTACTGGCCCGGGCGGCGCAGACCGGCCCGCCGGACCTCGTCGTCGTTCCGGCCTCGACGCTGGCCGCGCTGCGCGAGGACGGCTGGGAGGTGCCGCCCGCCGTCGAGCGGCTCTCCGGCGCCATCACGCTGTCCCGCCGCGCCGACCTCGCGGCGGCCCGATGATGGAGCTGGACATGGAGAAGCTGCTCGCCGCGCGGCTGCGGGCGAGCCGGGTCCGGCCGTACCTCGCCACCGCCCTCTTCGCCCTCCAGCCGGTCGCGTCCGCGCGCGTGCCGACCATGGCCGTGGACCGGCACTGGCGCTGCTACGTCTCGCCCGCGTTCGTCGCCCGGACGCCGCTCGATCAGCTCGCCTCGGTGTGGGTCCATGAGGTCTCCCACCTGCTGCGCGACCACCACGGAAGAAGCGACCGGTACGCGGCCCGCCACGGCGCCGACGGGCCCGGCGAGCGGCTGCGGATGAACATCGCCGCCGACTGCGAGATCAACGACGACGCGTACGGCGAAGGCCTGCCCTCCCCCGAGGGCGCCCTGCACCCCGTCCCGCTCGGCCTGCCCGCCGGCGAGCTCATGGAGGAGTATCTCGGGCGGCTCGGGCTCGGGCGGTACGACCGGGATGTGATGTGGCTCGACTGCGGCAGCGGGGCCGATGGCCTGCACCGCCCCTGGGAGCTCGGGCCGGGAGGGGCCGGGGGCCTCAGCGACCAGGAGCGCGACGCGGTGCGCTTCCGGGTGGCCGAGGGCATCCGGGGCCGCCCGGGCGACGTGCCGCGGGGCTGGCGGCGCTGGGCGCAGGAGGCTTTCCACCCGCCGCAGCCGTGGCGGGAGCTGCTCGGCGCGGCGGTGCGGACCGCGGCGTCGGCGCCGGGCGCGGGCGAGGACTACGTGTACGGGCGCCCGGCCCGGCGCTCGGCGGCACTGCCGGGCGTGGTGCTGCCGAGCCTGCGCCGCCGGCCGCCGCGGGTGTGCGTGGTCGTCGACACGTCGGGCTCGGTGAGCGACGCCGAGCTGGGCAGCGCCCTGCTGGAGGTCGCGGCGATCGGCCGGGCCGTCGGCGGGCGCCGCGACCAGGTCGGCGTGGAGTCCTGCGACGCCGCCGCGCGGACGGTGGTCCCGCTGTGCCGCGGCGAGGGTCTGGAGCTGATCGGCGGGGGCGGCACCGACCTGCGGGAGGGGTTCCAGCGGGCGCTGCGGTCCGCCCCGCGCCCGGACGTGGTGGTGGTCCTGACCGACGGGCAGACGCCGTGGCCGGACCGGCGACCGCCGTGCCGCACCGTGATCGGGCTCTTCCACCGCAACCGCCCCGCGCACCGGGACGACTGGGAGGAGCGCCCGCCGCAGTGGGCCCGGGTCGTCACGATCGGGTCGTGAGGGCGCCCGCAGAGGCGGTCGGGGAGCCGTGCACGGGCTCGGTGACCGCCCGCAGTGGGCCCGGGTCGTCAGGATCTGGTCGTGAGGGCAGCCGCGAGCGCGGCGGCCGGGGCGGTCAGGGAGCCGTGCACGAGCTCGGTGCGGTGGACGAGGCGCGGCGCCACGACCGGCACCCCGCGCAGCGCCGGGGTCAGCGCCGCCGCCGGCAGCAGCGCCAGCCCCGCCCCGGCCGCGACGAGGGCGAGCAGCACCCCGGTGTCGGTGCCGGGATACGCCAGCCCGCCCCGGAACCCGTCCCCGCGCACGAAGGCCCGCAGCTGGGCCGGTGGCGTGGCCGCCTCGGGCGCGTCCAGCCACACCGCGTCGGCGAGATCGGCCAGGGACACCCCGCGCCGCCCGGCGAGCGGATGGCCGGCCGGCAGGGCCACCACGACCGGCCCCTCGGCCACCGCGGTCGCGTCCAGCTGCCCGGTGTCCGGCAGCGCCAGCGGGTCGGAGGGCGCGGTGACCCCGTCGACCAGGCCGAGGTCGAGCCGCCCGGTGGCCACGCCGGTGGCGATCTCGGCCCGCCCGCCGACCCGCACCGTGAACGCGACCCGCGGCATGGCCCGCTGCACCTCGACCAGCCGGCCCGGGTCGAGGCGGGCCAGCGGCGTCGCGCCGAGCACCACGGCGGCCGGCGGCGGGCCGGACAGCCGGGCCACGTCCGCGCGGGCCGCGGCCAGCCGCAGCAGGATCGGCCCGGTGTGCTCCAGCAGCCGGGCGCCGGCGTCGGTGAGCGCGACCGGGCGGCGGCGCAGCAGCGGCGCGCCGACGTCCTGCTCGAGCGCGGCGATCTGCTGGGAGACCGCCGACTGGGTGTAACCGAGCTCGTCGGCGGCGGCGGAGAACGAGCCGAGCCGGGCCACGGCCGCGAAGGTGCGCAGCAGGTGCGGGTCCACGACATCAGTGTTGCTGATGCCGGTACCGCAAACTCTCGTTGGACTGATGCGGGCAGCTCACGGGAGCCTTGAGGGCATGACGACAACCCGAACGGCCCGGGTCGCGCTCGTCGGCGACCGCTCGGCCCACGTGCGCTCGCACACCCGCGTCCCGGGCCTCATCGACGTGCTGCGCGAGCGGTACGGGCTGGGCCTGGACGCGTACTGGATCCCGACCGAGGAGGTGTCCGCCACCTCCGTCGACGCCTTCGACGGTGTGTGGCTGCTGCCCGGGTCGCCGTACCGCGACGAGGCCGGTGCCCTGGCCGCGGCCCGTGCCGCCCGGGAGCACCGGCTCGCCTTCCTCGGTACCTGCGGCGGCTTCCAGCACCTGCTGCTCGAGTTCGCCCGCAACGTGTGCGGCCTGACCGGCGCCGCCCACGCCGAGAGCGACCCCGGCGGGCGGGACCCGCTCATCGTGGCGCTGGCCTGCTCCCTCGTCGGGCACGAGGGCGCGGTCAACCTGGCCCGGGGCAGCCTGGCCGAGCGCATCTTCGGCGTGGAGCGCGCGCTCGAGCGCTACCACTGCGGCTACGGCCTCGAGCACGCCTACCTGCCGGTGCTGGAGGCCCACGGGCTGCGCTTCACCGGGCACGACGACGACGGCGAGGTCCGGGTGGCGGAGCTGGACGGCCACCCGTTCATGCTCGGCACGCTGTTCCAGCCGGAGCTGGCCGGCGACGGCACCCGCTGCCACCCGGTGATCCGCGCCTTCGCCGAGGCCGCCGTGGCGGTCGGCGCGACCCGCGCGGCCGCCGACGGGTCATGAGCTGTCAGGCGTCGATAAGGGTCGCGCCGGGCGGCGGGCCCGGATGCAGCCCCAGCAAAGCGCGGTCGTGGCCGGGACCGCCGGGCAGCCGGCCTGGATGCTGCTTCATCGCCCGCCGAGCAGCCCCAGCAGGGCGCGGTCGTGCCCGGGCGGGGCGACGAGCGCGATCCCGGCCGGCGGCGCCGCGCCCGTCGGCACCGACACGCTCGGCAGGCCGAACGCGCTGGCCGGCACCGCGCAGCGCAGCGTCTCCCGGCGCCAGGCGTCGCGCCCGGCCGGGCTCAGCTCGCGCGGATGGCCGGGCCCACCGGCCGGCAGCACCAGCCACGCGTCCCCGCCCAGCCGGTCGAGCAGCTCGGCCCGCCAGGCCGCGATCCGCGCCCGCGCCGCGTCCTCCTCGGCCGGCGACACGTGGGCACCGAAGCGGAACCGGCCCTCGACGTCGGCGCCCAGGGCCCGCGGGTGGGCCTCGATCCAGGCGCCGTGGCCCCGCCACGCCTCGGCCGCCTGCACCTGGCGGAACGCCAGCAGCAGCGGGTCCGGGTCGTCCCACGTGGGCAGGGACGCCTCGGCGACGGGGAGGCCGAACTCGGCGGCCTGTGCCGCGGTACCACCGATGGCGAGCAGGCGGGACGGCGGACCTTGCGGGCCCGGCGGCAGCAGCACGTCGCCCACCGCGGCCAGGGTTTGCGCGTCGCGGGTGATCCACCCGACGGCGTCGAACGAGGGGGCCAGCGGCAGCACACCCTCGACCGGCACCGCCCCGTGCGTCGGGCGCAGGCCGAACAGTCCGCAGCAGGAGGCCGGCACCCGGATCGAGCCGCCGGTGTCGGTGCCGAGGCCGATGTCGGCGTGCCCGGTCGCCACGGCCGAGGCGGGGCCGCTGGAGGAGCCGCCGGTGACCAGGCCGGGCGCGGCCGGGTTGGGCGGCGTGCCGTAGTGCGGGTTGGTGCCGGAGAGCGAGTAGCCCAGCTCGTCGGTGTGCGCGATGCCCTGCACGACCGC
This sequence comes from Dactylosporangium sp. NPDC051485, assembly GCF_040682015.1. Taxonomy (NCBI): domain Bacteria; kingdom Bacillati; phylum Actinomycetota; class Actinomycetes; order Micromonosporales; family Micromonosporaceae; genus Dactylosporangium; species Dactylosporangium sp. NPDC051485. Next base: position 40,418 of record NZ_JBFAZW010000087.1, on the reverse strand, counting down.
GCCCGCGGCCCGCAGCCGGGCCACCACCGGCGCGTCCTCGGCCGCCGGCAGCGCCGCGGCGAGCCACTGCGGGTTGCCGCCGCCGACCGCGAAGCCGGTGACCGCGAAGAGGTCCTTGACCGCGAGCCGCATCCCGTCCAGCGGGCCGTGGCCGGTGGCCGGCGCCAGCGGCATGCCCTTGACCCGCCACACCGTGGGGTCAGCTGTCACGCGAGAAGGGTACGCCCAACCAGGTCGGCGCGCCGGGCCACGCGGCGTGGACATCCTAGGATCCTAGGTGGAATACTCCGGGCCCGGACGCGGTTGACCATGATTCGTGAGTGAACTCCCGCTTTCCGTGCTCGATGTCGCCCCGGTCTCGGTCAACGGCTCCCCCGGCGAGGCGCTGCGGTACACCACCGAGCTGGCCCGCCGCGTCGAGGCGCTCGGGTACGGCCGGTTCTGGGTCGCCGAGCACCACAACATGCCGGCCATCGCCAGCTCGTCGCCGGCCGTCCTGATCGCCCACCTGGCCGCGGCCACCTCCACCATCCGGGTCGGCTCCGGCGGGGTGATGCTGCCCAACCACGCCCCGCTGGTCGTGGCCGAGCAGTTCGGCACCCTGGAGGCGCTGCACCCGGGCCGCATCGACCTCGGCATCGGCCGCGCACCCGGCACGGACCAGTACACGGCCCTCGCCCTGCGCCGCACGATGGAGGGCCTGTCGGCGGAGCACTTCCCCGAGGAGCTGCAGGACCTGATCGCGTACTTCGAGGGAGCGGCGCGCATCCTCGCCTCCCCCGGCAAGGGCGACAAGCCCGACGTGTGGCTGCTCGGCTCCAGCGGCTTCAGCGCCCAGCTGGCCGGCACGCTCGGCCTGCCCTTCGCGTTCGCGCACCACTTCAGCGCCCAGAACACGCTGCCGGCCCTGGCCCTCTACCGCTCCCACTTCCGCCCGTCGCAATGGCTCGCCGAGCCCTACGCGATGGTCGCGGTGAGCGCGGTCGCGGCCGAGACCGACGAGGAGGCCGAGTTCCTGTCCGGCCCGAGCGCCCTGTCGTTCCTGCGCCTGCGCTCCGGCCGCCCCGAGCCGCTCGCCACGCCGGAGCAGGCGGCGGCGTACCCGTACAGCGACCGCGAGCGCGAGTTCGTCCTGTCCCGGCGCGAGGGCCAGGCCCTGGGCTCCCCGGCCACGGTCCGCAAGCAGCTGGGCGAGCTGCTGGAGGCGACCCGGGCCGACGAGTTCATGCTCACCTGCATGGTGTACGACATCGAGGCCCGCGCCCGCTCCTTCGAGCTGATCCGCACCGAGGTCGCCCCGGCGCTGCTGCGGCCGTCGCGCTAGTTTTCTTCACATTACGGCGACATGCCCGATGGCATCCCCCGCCGGTTTGGGCGAAGATGGCGGGCGATCTTGCGTCGACATTGGGGGCCGAGTGAACAAGACCTGGGTGCGGCTGCGACCGGTGCTGGACGGCGACCTGGCGATGTTCCGCCGCTTCGCCACCGAGCCGGGCCTGGCCGGCGCGTCCTGGACCGGTTACCAGGAGCCGAACGGCCCGGCCCGGCGCTTCGCCAACGACGGCTACCTCGGCGCCGAGGACGGCCGCCTGATGGTCGAGGCCGACGAGACCGCCGCCGGCTTCGTCAACTGGTTCGCGATCGGCTCGGGCATGGCGCAGTACTGGGGCATCGGCATCGTGCTGCTGCCGGAGTGGCGCGGCCGGGGCGTGGGCTGGCGCGCGCAGACCCTGCTGTGCGACTACCTCTTCGCGAGCACCCCGGCGCAGCGCATCGAGGCCCGCATCCAGCCGGAGAACATTCCCGAGCAGAAGGCCCTGGAGAAGGTCGGCTTCCTGAGCGAGGGCATCCTGCGCTCCGCGGAGTTCCGCGACGGCGGCTGGCGCGACGTGCTCATCTACGGCCGCATCCGCGGCGACCGCTGAGCCACCCGGCGCCGGGACGGGCCGCTCAGGCGGCGGGCCGCAGCCGGGCCAGGGCGCGCAGGGCGGGCCGGTCAGGCGCCAGGACGGAGCTGGGCCAAGGCGCGCAGGGCGTCGGTGTTCGGCGACAACGGCCGGCGCGGCCGCATCCGCGGCGACCGCTGAGCCGCCCGGCGCCAGGGCGAACCGGTCAGGCGGCGGGGCGGAGCTGGGCCAGGGCGCGCAGGGCGTCGGTCAGGGAGATCGGGCGGTCGTTCTCCTCGGCGGCGACCCCGATCTCGATGTACTCCCGCATGAGCGCCGACGGCTTGACGCCCTTGGCCTTGGCGATGGCGGCGATGCGCTCGGCCAGCGAGGTGGGCAGCCGGGTCGAGTAGACCGCCATCACCTCGGCGTCGGGTTTCGGGGGCAGGGCGGGGGCGGGCGCGGCGCGGTCGAAGACGAAGCCGCCCGCGGCGACCGCGGCGACCATCTCGTCCATCTGGCGTTCGGTCAGTGGCTCGCTGCTCATGACGCTGTCCCCTCCCACTGCTCGAACTCGGCGAGCTCCTCGGCGCCCATCTGCCGCGCGCCGATGATGCCCCACTCGAGTTCTCCCTGGTGCTTGACGATCACGATCAGTGGTCGTCCAGCGGCCGTGCGGGCCCACACGCTCAGCGCCGGGATGCCGAGGGCGTGGCCCGGGATCGGGCGGCGCCGCTCGGCGCCGAGCGCCTGGAGGACCTCGTCGGCCGTGATGCCGACGAGTGCCGCCAGGGTCGCCGGCCACCAGCGGTAGGGCATGCCCCCAATGTACTACGCCCGTCCTACACGGCCGACCCCCAGCGGCCATACCGGCAGGTCACGCGTCCGGGTGCGCCTCGAGGATCGTCTCCACGATCTCGGCGGGCGAGGGCTCGACCGACACCACGGTCGCCCCCTCGCCGGGCTCCGGCGGCTCCAGGGCGGCGAACTGGCTGTCGAGCATCTCCACGCGCATGAAGTGGCCGTGGCGGGCCGCGAGCCGGCGCGCGATCAGCTCGCGGGAGCCCTCGAGGAACACGATGCGCACCTGCGGGCGGCCCTGGCGGAGCCGGTCGCGGTACGCGCGCTTCAGGCCCGAGCACGACACGACGCCGGGCTCGCCGGCCGCCGCGCGCTCGTCGATCCAGCGCCCGATCGCGGCGAGCCAGGGAGCCCGGTCGGCGTCGGTGAGCGGGACGCCGGCGGCCATCTTGTCCACGTTGGCGGCGGGGTGGAAGTCGTCGGCCTCGGCATAGGGCCAGCCGAGCCGGCCGGCCAGCATCGCGCCCACGGTCGTCTTGCCGGTCCCGGCCACACCCATGACGATGAAGACCGGCGGCGCGTCTGGCATGGCCACACGGTACAACGGGCGCGCGTCTACGGCGGTTCGGCCGCGGCGGTGTCGATGGGCGGCAGCGGTACCGCACCCAGCGCCTCGGCCAGCAGCTCCAGCAGCCACAGGTCGCGCCGGTAGCCGGACGCCCCGGAGCGGCGCACCGCGACCAGTCCCTCGGCGCCCCCGCGGATGCGCACGTCGCGCCAGGCCGCCGGGTCCGGCGGCAGCGCGGCCAGGGCGGCGACCCCGGCCGGCGGGGCGCCCGCGTCGACCACGAACACGCCGGCCGAGCCGCCCAGCGCCTGGATGTCGGCGACCGCGGCCCGCACCCACGTGACCACCACGCCGCCGGTCGCCCGGACCTCCACCTGCCGGCCGGCCCGCACGCCGGTCAGCCGGACCCGAACGTCCTCCTCGACCCGCGCCAGCCCTTCCACCAGCTCACGATCCCGCGCCGGGCGGGCCGAGGCCACGCAGCCCGCACCACAAGATCCGTGGTGCGGGCACCAGTGACCTACCGGTCGGCGAGGTACAGCAGCACGGCCCCGACCCGGCGGTGGGTCTCGCCCTCCTCGGCCAGGCCGAGCTTGGCGAAGATCGAGTTGATGTGCCGCTCGACCGCGCGGACGGTCACGAAGAGCCGCTCGGCGATCGTCGCGTTGTTCGCGCCGGTGGCCATCTCGGACAGCACCTGGCGCTCGCGGGCGGTCAGGTGGCGCAGCGCCGAGCCGGCCGGGCGGCTGCGCGCGATGAGCATCGACTCGACGATCCGCGGGTCGATGACCGACCCGCCGCCGGCCACCGCCCGCACCGCGTCGGCGAGCTGGCCGGGCTGGGCGACGCGCTCCTTGAGCAGGTACGCGCGGCCCGCCACGCCGTCCTGCAGCAGCGCGGTGGAGTGCGCCGGGTCGTCGTACTGGCTGAGCACCACCACGCCGACCCCGGGATGGCCGGCCCGCAGCGCGAGGGCCGCCCGCACCCCCTCGTCGGTGTTGGTCGGCGGCATGCAGATGTCGGTGACCACCACATCCGGACGTAACAGCTCCACAGTGGACAAAAGCTCGTCGTGGTCGGCGGCCAGTCCGATTACCGACAGGTCTGGCTGATCACTGAGCAGTGCCCGCACACCCTCCCGCACGAGCAGACTGTCATCGGCCACCACGACCCGGATCTCCATGGGTCCGTAACCTACCCGGGGGAAGCGCGTGACACAGCGCCCTGAGGTCGACGTCGCGCTCCTGCTGCGGCTGGAGCACGCCGTCGCCGAGATCCTTGCCGCCCCGCACTCGGACGGCCTCGCGCTGGCCGCGATCGGCCAGGCCCTCGGCTGGCAGGCCGGCACCCTGTGGCAGGTCCACGACGACCGGCTGCACTGCTCGGCCACCTGGGCCGCGCCCGGCTTCGACGGCGGCCCGTTCGAGGCCGCCACCCGCGGGCTGGCCCTGTCCCGCGGCGAGGGCCTGCCCGGCGCCGTCTGGCACAGCCGCGAGCCGGCCTGGGTGCGCGAGTTCGGCCGCGAGGCATCCTTCCCGCGCGCACACGCCGCCGCGCGCGCCGGCCTGGAGGCGGCCTTCTGCTTCCCGCTGCTGTCGGCCGGCGACGCCGTCGAGGGCATCGTCGAGTTCTTCACCGGCCGGCTCGACGACCCGCCGGCCGAGCTGCTGGGCACGGCCCGCAGCCTGGGCCGGCGCATCGGGGGCGCCCTGGAGCGGGCCCGCGCGGCCGACGCGGTGGGCCGCAGCGAGGCCCGGCTGCGCGCGGTGCTGGACTCGGCCCTGGACTGCGTGGTCATCGCCGACGCCGACGGCATGGTGCTCGAGTTCAACCCGGCGGCCTGCCGGACCTTCGGCTACGCGCGGCACGAGGCGGTCGGCCGCGAGCTGGCCGAGCTGATCATCCCGCCGCAGCTGCGCGACACGCATCGCGAGGGCCTGCGACGGTACCTCCACACGCACCACCCCCGCGTGCTCGACCAGCGCGTGGAGACCACCGGCATGCGCAGCGACGGCACGCAGTTCCCGGTCGAGCTCACCATCACCCGCGTCCTGGGCGGCGGCGCGCCCGTCTTCAGCGGCTACCTGCGCGACCTCAGCGCCCAGCACGCCGCCGACGAGGAGCTGCGGGCGTCGCGCCGGCGCACCATGGAGGCCGCGGCCGTCGAGCGGCAGCGGCTGGAGCGCGACCTGCACGACGGCGCCCAGCAGCGCCTCGTCGGCCTGGGCCTGACCCTGGCCCGCGCCCGCACGGCCCTGCCCGACGAGCCGGCCCGCGCCTCGGCCATCCTCGACGACGCGATCGCCGCCCTGGAGGAGGCCGCGATCGAGCTGCGCAACCTGGCTCGGGGCATCCACCCGAGCAGCCTGACCCGCTACGGCCTCGACGCGGCCCTGGCCGACCTGGGCCGCCGCGCGCCGGTGGAGCTGCGGGTGGCGCCCTGGCAGCAGCGGCGCTTCCCGGCGGCGGTGGAGGCGGCGGCGTACTTCGTCGTCAGCGAGGCCCTCACCAACGTGGCCCGCTACGCCGGCACCGACGTGGCCGAGGTGAGCCTGGCCGTCGAGGACGGCGTGCTGGTCATCGCGATCGCCGACGCGGGCGGCGGCGGCGCGGACGCGCGGCTGGGCACGGGCCTGCGCGGGCTGGCCGACCGCGTGGCGATGCTGGACGGCTCGCTGGAGGTGCACAGCCCCGCCGGCCAGGGCACCGTCGTGCGGGCGCGCATCCCGGTGTAGTGACAGCACCACATCGGGGTTCGCTGCGTGCCCCGGCGACTCTTGGTGCGCACGCCCTGCGCCGGCGCGCGCGGTTCATGAAGACTCTGCATCGTCCCCGCCGGCCGGCGGGGACAACCGATGAAGGGGGAGGAATGAGCCGTGAACTGCGCCAGGGCAGCATCTTCGACGCGCTGGGCGGGTCCGACGCGATAGCCGCGGCGGTCGACGGCCTCTACGAGCGGCTGCTGGCCGACCCGCGCACCGCCGGGTACTTCGAGGGCGTGGACCTGCGCCGCCTGAACCGCCACCTGCGCGTGTTCCTGACCGTCGCCCTCGGCGGCCCGGAGATCTACCACGGCCGGGACCTGCGCTCGGCCCACGCCCCGCTGGGCATCACGCCGCAGGCCTGGGACGCGACCGTGGCCCACCTGCTGGCCGTGCTGGCCGAACTGGACGTCGCCGCGGACCTGGTGGACCGCGTCGTGGCCAAGATCGCCCCGCTGCGCGTCCTGATCGTCACGGCGCCGTGACGGCCTGCGGCCCGTCGAACCGGCGCGCCCCCAGCACCGCGGACATCGGCAGCGGCGCGTACAGGTGCGGGAAGCCGTCCTCCCACCTGAGCGCGCCCCCGAACCCGGACTCGTCCACCGCCACCACGACGAGCTCGCCCGCGCCGGCGAAGAACCGCGTCGCCGTGCGGCTCACCTGCTCGGCGGTGGAGAGGTGGACGTAGCCGTCGGCGAGATCGAGCGGCGACCCGTCGAACACCCCGGCCGCCTCGAACGCGTCCCACTCGGCCGGCAGCAGGATCTTGTAGATCGTCACAGCCGTACTGTGCCAGGTTTCACCCGAGGTGGGTGCCCTCCGCCTCACCCTCCCACGCCATAGCGTCCCCGCCGATGAAGACGAGGGCATGGCAGTGCGTCGCGGGCGCGGCGCTGGTGGTAGGCACCCTGAGCGCCGCCGAGGCGGCCCGGCAGCCGGACCCGCCGCCGATGGTCGAGCGCTCCAGCACCACCACCATCGACCCGGGCGGGCCGGGCTCGGGCGGGCCGGACCCGGCCCAGCCGGGCGGCGAGGTGCTGTACGCGATCGCCGCCTCCGGCCTGCTGTCGTTCGGCGGCATCGTCCTGGTCGGCGGCGTCATCGGCCTGGGCGGCCTGCGCGTCCCGGGCGGCGTGTCGATGACGGTGGCCCGTTCCCGCCTCTGGTACCGCTCGGTGCGCCGCATCGGCGGCCACCGCGCCCCGTAGCTTCCCCGTGCGCTCGAGTCGTTGCAGGACACGGATTCGGGGCTGCGCGCGGGCGCTGGTCCGTCCCCGAGTGCGGCTGGTCGAGTGCCTCGGCGACGGAACTGATCAGTAACGCGTCCACCGGCGCCTCGACGACCCGCCGCCGGGGGCGGCGCTGCCTCAGACGAGGACGCCCAGCGCGGTGATGCCGACGTCGCCGTTGCAGGGCTGGATGGGGACCGGCCGCAGGACGACCGGGCTCTGGTCGCCGGGGACTCGGATGTCGGCCTCATAGGGGTCCAGGTACATGCCGGTCGGGCAGCCCACGGGGTCCAGCATCTGGCTCCACAGCACCGAGAACGCCACGTACTCGCCGGGCTTGACGGCGTACACCGTCGGCGGGTCCAGGTCGAATCTGGTGACCTTCTGCTCGCGGCGGGCCGTGTGGTCCGCGGGGCAGTCCGGCTTGCCGGACCAGCCGTCGACGCAGATCAGGTCGACGCCGACCATGGTGAGCTCGGGCCAGCCGGTCAGGGTGCAGGCGGTCCGCGCGTGGCTGGTCAGCCGGATGTTGACGGCCCACGCCCAGCGGGTGTCGACCCTCGGCGGGTGACTCACCCGATCCTGCGCGGTGGCGGCGAGGTCGGCCGCCCGGCACGTGCGGGCCGGCGTGGCGGATGGCGCAGGGGGCGGCGCCGACGCCGTGGTCGCGGCGACGGGCACCGCCGGGGCCGACGGGACCGGCAGGAGCGGCGGGGACTGCGCGGGCATCGGGGACACCCGGCCGGGGCCGCAGGCGGTCAGGCCGACGAGCGACGCGGCGAGGAGGACTCGCCGGATCCAACCGATCACGGCGGTTGACGGTAGCGGCATCCGGGCCGCCTGCCGCCGGGGGCGAGCCGCGTTCACGCGATGTTCAGCCGGCCTTGCCCGGCGCCGCTACTCGAAGAGCGAGCCCCGCCCGCCGCCCTCGCGGCGGCGGGCCAGGCGGCGCAGTTCCACCACGATCGAGTCGACCAGGGCGGTGGCGGCCAGGACGAACAGGAGGACGGCGAGCACGGTGAAGCCGGCGGCCAGGGCCAGGGCGCCGAGCCCGGCGCAGGTGACGAGGCCGAAGACGGCCAGGACGAGACGGAGGTTCAGGGCGCTGTACGGGTGGCCCACGGTGCCGCGGGCGCCCCGGGGCTGGGCGCGCATCGCGATCATCCTTTCAACGTGGTGATCCTGTCCTTGAGGATCGTGGTGGCGATGGCGGCCTTGTGGGGCTGGCCGCGCAGGAACGACTCGGCGAAGTGGACGGCCTGCTGGTAGGTGACCTTGGCCGGCATGGGGGGCTCGTTGGCGTCGACGGCGACGTCGAGCAGGGCCGGGCCGTCGTACGCCAGGGCCTCGCGCAGGGCGCCGGGCAGGTCGGCGGGGTCGGTGACCTTGGCGCCGTGGCCGCCGCAGCCGCGGGCCCACGACGCGTAGTCCGGGGCCGGGTCGCCGAAGCGGACGCCGTACTCCGGGAAGCCCAGCACCATCTGCTCCCAGACGATCATGCCCAGGGCGTTGTTGTTGCTCACGACGACCTTGACCGGCAGGCCGTAGCGGGCCGCGGTGTGGAACTCGGCCATGAGCATGGCGAAGCCGCCGTCGCCGACGAAGGCGATGCACTGGCGGCCGGGGTACTCGTGCTGCAGCGCGATCGCGTAGGGCAGGCCGGGGGCCATGGTGGCCAGGGTGCCGGAGAGGTAGAACTCGCGCCGGCCGGTGATCTGCCAGTGCCGGGCGGCCCAGGTGGCGACGGTGCCCGAGTCGCAGCACAGGATGGCGTCGGGGGCGGCCAGGCGGTCCAGCTGCGCGGCCAGGAACTGCGGGGCGATCGGGGTGCGGTCGGCGTTCTCCAGGGCGGCCATGCGTCCGCGCCAGTCGCGCATCTTCTCCTGGTACTTGCGCAGGTGGCGGCGGTCCTCGCGGCGGGTCAGGCGGGGCAGCAGGGACTCCAGCGTGGCCGCGGCGTCGCCGACCAGGGGGACGTCCGTCGGGATGCGCGTGCCGGCCCGGGTCGGCTCGGCGTCGATCTGCACGACGTGGGCGCGGCCGGGCTCGGGGAGGAACTTGGTGTACGGGAAGTTCGTGCCCACCATGAGCAGCGCGTCGCAGTCGGCCATGAGGTCCTCGCTGGGCGCGGTGCCAAGCAGGCCGAGGCCGCCGAGGGCGAAGGGCGAGTCGTCCGGCACCACCATCTTGCCCAGCAGCGACTTCACCACGGGCGCGCCGAGGACGTCGGCGGTGAGCTCGACCAGGGCGCCGGCCTTGCGGGCGCCGATGCCGGCCAGGATGGCGGGGCGCTCGGCCACGTTGAGCAGGTCGGCGGCGGCCTGCAGGTCGTCGTCGGCCGGGCGGACCGGGGACGGGACCCACACCGGCTTGGTGGCCGGCTCGCGGACCGGGCCGATCTCCTCGTACGGGTTGTCGCCGGCCTCGGCGACCTGCACGTCGTTGGGCACGGTCAGGTGGGCCACGCCGCGGCGGGCCAGGGCCGTGCGCACCGCGATGTCGACCAGCGCCGGGACCTGGGCCGGGTTGACGATCGACTCGTTGTACTCGGCGACGTCCGCGAAGAGCCGGTCCAGGTGTACCTCCTGTTGATAGCCGGTGCCGAGGACGCCGGACTCCTGCATGCCGGTGATCGCGAGCACCGGGGCGTGGTCGAGCTTGGCGTCGTAGAGGCCGTTGGCGAGGTGGATGCCGCCGGGGCCCGAGGTGGCCAGGCAGACGCCCAGCCGGCCGGTGGCCTTCGCGTGGGCGACGGCCATGAACGCGGCCGCCTCCTCGTGGTGCACGAGGACGAAGCGCACCCGGTCCGCGTTGCGGCGCAGCCCCTCCATCAACCCGTTGATGCCGTCGCCGGGCAGGCCGAACACGGTGTCGACCCCCCAGGCGGCCAGTCGCGAGATCATCGCCTCGCCCACAGTCTGCTTCGCCATACCTTCCGCCTTGCCGCATCCGAGACGTCCAAACCTCCGGCCGTTGATCCGGTAGCGTGCTGCCCCATGGGACTGCTCGACCGGCTGCGCGGCAACCCGCAGGACCGCTTCGCCCGCCGCGTGCTCACCGCGATCCGCGACGCCGGCGTGGCCCAGGCGCGGTACATGCCGGAGCAGTTCGCGATCGAGGTGCGACGGGACTCCACGTCCGACTCGCCGGGCATCACGTACCTCGGCAACCTCTACCGCGAGTGCGCCCGCGCGGGGCGGGCCGAGCGCCGGGAGCGCATCGCCGCGTTCCTCGCCGCCGTGATCTTCAACCCGGGCGCGCCGCGCACGTGGGAGGAGGTCGCCCCGCTGCTGCGGCCGCTGCTGCGCACGGTCACGTTCGGCGCCGGGGTGGACGGGCAGGCGGCCGTGCCGGTGCGCCGCCCCGCCTGGCCCTACCTCGCCGAGTTCGTGGTCGTCGACCAGCCCACCTCGATCATGTACGTCACGACGCGGCAGGTGCAGGAGTGGGGCGTCACCGAGCCCACCGTGTACGACCGGGCCCGGCGCAACATGGCCGAACTGGCCAAGCGCACCGCCGACGACGGCGACGGGCCCGCGCCCGGGCCGCGCACGCTCGTGCGGATGGTCGAGTCCGGCGACGCGTACTGGGCCTCGCACCTCTTCGTCGACGGCTGGCTGGCCGCCCAGCGCTCCAGGGTGGGCGGGCCGCCGCTGCTGTTCGTGCCGGACACCACCGGCGTGCTGCTCGTGGGGCGCGGCGCGCAGGACTCCCCGGACTCCCTCGGGAAGGTCTTCGAGCTGGCCGAGACCGAGTACCGGGAGGCCGCCCGGCCGATCTCACCGATGGCGTTCACCGTCGACGACGCCGGGGCCGTGGTGGCGTACCTCGCTCCGCCCGGCGACCCGATGTACGAGACCACGCACCGCGCCCTGGTGCTGGCGGCGTCGTCGGAGTACGCGGCGCAGGCCCAGCACCTGCGCTCCGAGGCGTTCGTGGGCGCCTGCACGGTCGCGCAGCGCACCGACGGCTCGGTGTTCTCGGTGGCCACCTGGGGCGAGGGGGTCGACACGCTGCTCCCGCGGGCCGACTTCGTGGCCTTCGCGGCCGCCGACGCCGAGACGTTCTTCGTGGCCTGGGACGACATGGCCCGCGAGGTCGACCTGGAGCCGGAGCCCGGGGTGGAGCCGGAGCGCTTCCGGCTGCGCGCGTGGCCCCACCCGGGCGTGGTCGAGCGGCTGCGACGGGTCGCGACGCACCCCTGAGCCGCGGCCGCATTTTCCAGGAGCCGCGCGCCCGGTGTCGTTGACCAGGCGGTCAGGCCGTGTACGCGGCGGCGCCGGTGGCGTCGATGTCCTGGCCGCTCAGCCAGCGGGCGCCGGACGAGGCCACCAGGGCGACGATGTCGGCGACGTCGCCGGGCTGCCCGAGGCGGCCGAACGGGGACATCTGCTCGGTGTGCTGGCGGGCCTGCGGGTCGGCCAGCCACTCGGCGTTCACCTCGGTGTCGATGACGCCCGGGGAGACCGAGTTGACCGTCACGCCCAGGCGGGCGACGGCGGGGTCCTGGGCCAGGGTCATCGAGAACGTGTCGAGGGCGCCCTTGGTCATCGAGTACGCGATGATCCCAGGCATCGCGACCCGGGTGACGCCCGAGGAGATGTTGACGATGCGGCCGCCCTCGCGCAGGCGGGACAGGCCGTGGCGGACGATGAAGAACGGCGCGCGGACGTTGACCGCGAAGACCCGGTCGAACTCCTCGGGCGTGACCTCCTGCAGGCCGCCCGAGCGGGCGATGCCGGCGTTGTTGACGATGACGTCGACGCCGGGCTCGGCGCCGATCGCCGCCAGGCCGGCGTCGAAGGCCTCCCACAGGCGCTCGGCGTCGCCGGGGTCGCCCAGCGGCACGCCGAGGGTGAACGCCCGGCCGCCGGCCGACTCGATCAGGGCGACCGTCTCCTCGGCCGCCGCCGTGTTGGTGCCGTAGTGCACGGCGACGAGGGCTCCGTCGGCGGCCAGCCGTCGCGCGATGGCCCGGCCGATGCCCCGGCTGGCGCCGGTGACGAGTGCTGTGCGCATGCTCGCTCCTTTTCGTAGTACCCACTATGAAAATAAACTAGCTTTCGTAGTGAGCGCTATAGAATCGGGTTGTGGCACAGGCGACACGCGGGCGGCCCCGCGGCTTCGACCGGGAGACCGTCCTGGAGCGGGCGATGCTGGCGTTCTGGGAGCACGGGTACGAGGCGACGTCCATCGCCGAGCTGACCGCGGCGATGGGCATCACGCCGCCGTCGCTGTACTCGGCGTTCGGGGACAAGAAGGGGCTGTTCCGGGCCGCCGTGCGGCACTACCAGGAGACGGTGGGAGGCGAGCCGTTGCGGGCCGTGGCCGCCGACGCGGACGCGCGGGAGTGGATCCGGGGGCTGCTGCTGGGGGTGGCGCGGGCCTACACCGAACCATCGCGGCCGCGGGGGTGCCTGGTGATCAGCGCGGCGACCAACTGCACGGCGGACTCGGCGGACATCGAGGCGGAGCTGCGGGCGCTGCGGGAGGTGAACGTGGCGGAGCTGACGCGGCGGCTCTCGGCGGGGGGCGTGGCGGGGGCGGCCGGGTTCGCGCGGTACCTGGCGGCGGTGGTGCAGGGGATGTCGCAGCAGGCGCGGGACGGGGCGACGCGCGAGGATCTGGAGCTCATCGCGCAGGCGGCCCTGCGCGCCTGGCCGGCGTGAACGGGCTCATGCCCGAAAGGTCGGTGAACGCGAGTTTTCGGGCATGCCGCAAAACACGAGCACCGCCCGGCAGCGAGCCTGCCGGGCGGTGCTGTCGCTTGGGTGCCGGGTCAGTTGCCGCCGATGTTCAGGCCGCCGGTCGGGTCGGTCTGGATGTCGAGGATGTCGACCACGAACCGGAGGTCGCCGGCGGGCGCGCCCTGCTGCTGCGGGGTGTCGCCATACCCCTCCCTGGCCGGGATGTCCAGGATGACCCGGCTGCCGACCTTCAGGCCGACCAGGCCGCGGTCCCAGCCCTCGATGACCTGCTGCTGCCCATTGGACTCCAGCATGCCGACGGCCACCGGGAACGTCTGCTTGCGGGTCCAGGACGCGTCGAAGACCTTGCCGTCCTTGTAGGTGGCGCCGACGTAGTTGACCACGACGGTGTCGCCGGGCTTGACGGTCTTGCAGTTGCCCTGGATGAGGACCTTGACGTCACGCACGCCGACGCGCTTGTCGCCGCCGGGCTCGACCGTCGGCTCGTCGGCGAGGCGCTTGTCGAAGCCGCCCAGCATCGGCGGGAAGCTCTGCTGGTCGGGCTTCTTGCACTCGGTCTTCTTCTGCTCGGCGCGGTTGCCGAAGTAGTACACGCCGGCGAACGCACCGCCGATGGCGAGCAGGACGATGAGCCCGCCGGCGATCGCCTGGCCGACGCGGCGGCGGCGGGCGGCCTTGTTGGCGGCGACCCGCGCGGCGGCGCGCTTCCCGGCCTTGGACAGCGGCGGCGGCGTCTTGCTCTTGGCCTTGGCCTCGTCGCCGTTGTCCTCATCGCCGTCGTCCGGCTCGCCGGACGCCTCGTCCGCATCGTCCGGCGACGCGGCGTCCGCATCGGCCTCGGCGACCGGCGAGGACTCCTGCTCGGCCGACGGCTCCTCGACCACGGGCTCCTCGCGCTCGGTCGACTCCTCCGGCGCAGCCTCCGCCTTCGGCGAGGTGGCCTTGGTCGACCTTGCTGCCGGGCGGCGGTTCCTGCCCCGATCGCTCACGTTCGTCGACTCCCCTGGTGGACGGCCCTGTTACGAAGACGGACCTGAGATTCGTTCGCGCAGAGCTTCCCATACCACACGCCGATCGGCACGCACGGGGTGCGGGACGATATGGCCTAAGGTCGGTCGTATGGGCAACGCTACGGGCGTCGAGATTACCGGATCATTCGGCGACCGCTTCGCCGAGATCCTCACCGGGGAAGCTCTGAGTTTCCTGGCAGAGCTGCACCGGGGGTTCGACGGGCGGCGGCTGGAGCTGCTCGCCCTGCGCAAGGAGCGCGAGGCCGCGCTCGCCGCCGGCGGGCTGCTCGGCTTCCTGCCCGAGACGCGCGACGTGCGGGAGGCCGACTGGCGGGTGGCCGAGCCAGCACCCGGCCTGCAGGACCGGCGGGTGGAGATCACCGGGCCGACCGACGCGAAGATGACGATCAACGCGCTCAACTCCGGGGCCAAGGTGTGGCTGGCCGACCACGAGGACGCCAACACGCCGCTGTGGCGCAACGTGGTGGAGGGGCAGCTCAACCTGCGCGACGCGATCGCGGGCTCGCTGTCCTACACCTCGCCGGAGGGCAAGGAGTACCGGCTGGGCGACGGCCCCCGGCCGACCATCGTGATGCGCCCGCGCGGCTGGCACCTGCCGGAGAAGCACATCCTGGTCGACGGGGCGCCGACGTCGGGCTCGCTGACCGACTTCGGGCTGTACTTCTTCCACAACCACCTCGCCACCCGGCCGTACTTCTACCTGCCGAAGATGGAGTCCCACCTCGAGGCCAGGCTCTGGAACGACGTGTTCGCCTTCGCCGAGGAGCGCTTCGGCCGCCCGGGCGGCACGATCCGGGCCACGGTGCTCATCGAGACGTTCCCGGCCGCCTTCGAGATGGAGGAGATCCTCTACGAGCTGCGCGAGCACTCCGCCGGGCTCAACGCCGGACGGTGGGACTACATGTTCAGCGTCATCAAGAAGTTCCGCACCCGCGGCCGGGACTTCCTGCTGCCGGACCGCAACTCGGTGACGATGACGGTGCCGTTCATGCGCGCCTACACCGAGCTGCTGGTGCAGACCTGCCACAAGCGGGGCGCGCACGCGATCGGCGGGATGGCGGCGTTCATCCCGAGCCGGCGCGACCCCGAGGTGAACCGGGTCGCGCTGGAGAAGGTGGGCGCGGACAAGCGGCGGGAGGCGGGCGACGGCTTCGACGGGTCGTGGGTGGCCCACCCCGACCTGGTGCCGGTCTGCCGGGAGATCTTCGATGGCGTCCTGCGGGACCGGCCCAACCAGCTCGACCGGCTCCGCGAGGACGTCTCGGTCACCGAGGCCGACCTGCTCGCCGTGGGCGCGACGCCGGGGCGGCGAACGCAGGAGGGGCTGCGCAACGCGGTCAGCGTCGGCGTGCAGTACCTCGCCGCCTGGCTCGAGGGCACCGGCGCGGTGGCGATCCACAACATGATGGAGGACGCGGCGACCGCCGAGATCTCCCGCTCGCAGGTCTGGCAGTGGCTGCACAACGACGTCACGCTCGACGATACTGGTGAGAGGGTCACCCGGGAGCTGGTCGAGCGGATCGCGGACGAGGAGCTGGCCAGGCTGGACGGGGACCTCGGCGCCGCCCGCGAACTGTTCATGGAGGTGGCCGTGGCCGACGATTTTGTGGACTTCCTGACGATTCCGGCGTACGAACGTATGCCATGACCGTCGATGCGCTCGCCGCGGCGGTGCGGGAGGTGCTGGGTCCGGACCAGATCATCACGGACCGGGCCCGGCTGCGCACGTACGAGTGCGACGGCCTGACCCACTACCGGGTCGTGCCGGGCATCGTGCTGCTGCCCCGCACCGCCGCGCAGTGCGCCGCCGTGGTGCGCGCCTGCGTCGCGCAGGGGGTGCCCTTCGTGGCCCGCGGCTCCGGCACCGGGCTGTCCGGCGGGGCGCTGCCGCACGCCGACGGGGCGCTCATCGTGACCTCCCAGCTGCGCGGCATCGTCGAGGTGGCGCCGCAGGACGAGCGGGCCGTGCTCGAGCCCGGCGTCATCAACCTGCAGGTGAGCCGGGCGGCCAACCCGCACGGGTACTACTACGCGCCCGACCCCTCCAGCCAGCAGATCTGCTCGATCGGCGGGAACGTGGCCGAGAACTCCGGCGGGGCGCACTGCCTGAAGTACGGCTTCACGGCCAACCACGTCACCGGGCTGCAGATCGTCACCCCGGACGGGGACCTGGTCCGGCTGGGCGGGCGGGCGCCGGACGCCCCCGGCTACGACCTGCTCGGCGCGTTCGTCGGCTCCGAGGGCACGCTGGGCATCGCGACCGAGGTGACGGTACGGCTGGTGCGCCTGCCGGAGACCGTGCGCACCCTGCTCGCCGCGTTCGCCGGCCCCGACGAGGCCGGCGCGGCCACCTCGGCCATCATCGCCGCCGGGGTGGTGCCCGCCGCCGTGGAGATGATGGACGCCCTGGCCATCGAGGCGGCCGAGGCGGCGGTGCACTGCGGCTACCCCGCGGGGGCCGGCGCGGTGCTCATCGTCGAGCTCGACGGGCCAGCCGCCGAGGTCGACGCCCAGTTCGCCGCGGTCGAGCAGTTCTGCCGCCGGCACGGGGCCTTCGAGATCCGCATCGCCGCCGACGACGCCGAGCGGGCGCTGTTCTGGAAGGGCCGCAAGTCGGCGTTCGCCGCGGTCGGGCGCATCTCCCCCGACTACATCGTGCAGGACGGGGTCATCCCCCGCACCGCGCTGCCGCAGGTGCTCACGCGCATCGGCGAGCTGGCCCGCGAGCACGGCGTGCGGGTGGCCAACGTCTTTCACGCCGGCGACGGCAACCTGCACCCGCTGGTGCTGTTCGACGAGGCGGTCGCGGGCCAGGCCGAGCGGGCCGAGGCGGTGTCCGGGGCGATCCTCGACATCTGTGTGGAGCACGGCGGCTCCATCACCGGCGAGCACGGGGTCGGGGTCGACAAGGCCAAGCATCTTCCGCGGATGTACTCCGAGGATGACCTCGACACCATGCAGCTGCTCCGCTGCGCGTTCGACCCCCGAGGCCTGTCCAACCCGGGCAAGGTGTTCCCGACGCCGCGGCTGTGCGGCGAGGTGCCCGGCCGGCGCAAGGGCCCAAACCCCTGGCACGAAGCAGGCGTGGAGGTGTTCTGACGGTGACGGTCGTCGACGAGATCGCCGGGGTGCCCGCCGCGGCCGTGGCCGCCCCTTCCTCCACCGCGGAGGTCGCCGCCGTGGTCCGCGGCGCCGCCGAGGACGGGCTGGCGCTGGTCGCCCGGGGCGCCGGCACCCGGCAGGACTGGGCGCTGCCGCCGCACCGGCTCGACCTGATCCTCGACATGGGCGGGGTGCGCGGCCTGGTCGAGCACGCCGCCGGGGACCTCGTGGCGATCGTGCGGGCCGGCACGCCGCTGCGCGAGGTGCAGGAGGCGCTGCGCCCGGCCGGCCAGCAGCTGGCGCTGGACGAGCCGCTGCCCGGGGCGACCGTCGGCGGGACCGTCGCGGTCAACGTCTCCGGCCCCCGCCGGATGCTCTACGGCACCGTCCGGGACCTGCTCATCGGGGTCACGGTGGTGCGCGCCGACGGGGTGGTGGCCCGGGCCGGGGGCAAGGTGGTGAAGAACGTCGCCGGGTACGACCTCGGCAAGCTCGTCGCCGGGTCGTACGGCACCCTGGGCATCATCACCGAGTGCGCCTTCCGGCTGCACCCCCTGCCCGCCGCGGCCCGCTTCGTGTCGGCCCGCGCGGACGGCGTGGACGAGGCCGGCCGGGCCGTGTCCGCGGTGCTCGGCGCGCAGGTGGTGCCCAGCGCGCTCGAGGTCGACATGCCGCCCGGCGGCGCCCCGCTCACGGTCACCGCGCTCGTCGAGGGGGTGCCGGCCGGCGTCGAGCGGCGCGCCGCCGACCTGGAGAAGCTGCTCGGCGGCGACGCGGCGCAGGACGAGACGCCGCCGCCCGGCTGGGGCGCCTACCCGTGGGCGGCCGGCGACATCGGGCTCAAGCTGACCTGCGCGCTGTCGCGGGTGCCGTATCTGCTCACCGCGGCCGGCGTGACCGCGCAGCTGCACGACGTGCCGCTGTGGGTGCGCGGCTCGGCCGGCACCGGGGTGCTCTACGCGGGCCTGCCCGCCGGCACCGACCCCGGGGTGGTGGCCGGCGTGGTGAGCGACCTGCGCGCCGCGACCCGGGCCGGCGCCGGGCACTGCGTGGTGCTGACGTCCCCGCCCGCGGTACGGGCCCGGGTCGACGTCTGGGGCCACGTCGACGGCCTCGACCTCATGCGCCGGGTCAAGGAGCAGTTCGACCCGGCCGGCACGCTGGCACCGGGCCGCTTCGTCGGGGGCATCTGATGACCGGGTCACGCGCCGAGCTCATCGGCGACTGCGTCCACTGTGGATTCTGCCTGCCCACCTGCCCCACGTACGTGCTGTGGGGCGAGGAGATGGACTCGCCGCGCGGGCGCATCCAGCTCATGCTCCAGCAGACCCAGGGCGAGCCGCTCGGCCCCGCCATGGCCGGGCACTTCGACGCCTGCCTGGGCTGCATGGCCTGCGTGACGGCGTGCCCGTCGGGCGTGCAGTACGACAAGCTGATCACCGAGACCCGCGCCATGGTGGAGGAGGTGCGCTCACCCGCCGGCCGGGCGCTGCGGGCCGCCGTGTTCGCGCTGTTCCCCTACCGCCGCCGGCTGGCGCTGGCCAAGGCGCCGCTCGTGACGTACCGATGGCTGGGTCTGCCCGGTCAAGGGCGACTGCCCGCGGCCCTGCGCACGCTGGTGGACCTGGCCCCGCCCCCGCGTCGCGCGGCGCCGCTGCCCTCGCTGGTGAGCGCTATCGGCCCGCGGCGGGCCCGCGTCGGCATGCTCACCGGGTGCGTGCAGCACGCGTTCTTCCCGTCGGTGAACGCCGCGACCGCGCGGGTGCTCGCCGCCGAGGGCTGCGACGTGGTCATCCCGCCGGAGCAGGGCTGCTGCGGCGCGCTGAGCCTGCACAGCGGCCGCCGCGCGGAGGCGGCCCGGTTCGCCGGCGCGCTGCTGGACGCCTTCGCCGGCGTCGACGCCCTGGTGGTCAACGCGGCCGGGTGCGGGTCGGCGCTGAAGGAGATCGCCTCGCTGCTGCCGGACGACCCGCGGGCCGCCGCGCTGCAGGCGAAGGTCCGTGACCTCTCGGAGTTCCTGGCCGCGCTGGGGACGGTGGCGCCGCGGCACCCGGTCCCCGTGACCGCGGCCTACCACGACGCCTGCCACCTCGCCCACGCCCAGGGGGTGCGGGCGCAGCCACGCGCCCTGCTGCGCGAGATCCCGGGGCTGGCGCTGCGCGAGATCCCCGACGGCGAGATCTGCTGCGGCTCGGCCGGGATCTGGAACGTGCTCAACCCCGCTCCGGCGGCGCAGCTGGGCGAGCGCAAGGCGCGCGACGTGCTGTCGACGGGCGCCTCGCTGCTCGTCACGGCGAATCCCGGCTGCCTGATGCAGATCTCCGCGGCGGTACGGCGACTCGGCGGCTCGATCCGCCTGGCCCACACGGCGGAGGTCCTGGACGCCTCGATCCGGGGCGTGCGGCCTTAGCTGCCTGCTGCTGCGGTCAGACCGACTGGAGTCCGTGCAGCCGGGCGAAGAGCCCGCCGGCCGCCAGCAGCTGCTCGTGCGTGCCCAGCTCGGCCAGGCGCCCGCCGGCGAGCACGGCGATGCGGTCGGCGCCCCGGATGGTGGCCAGGCGGTGGGCGACGACGAACGTGGTGCGGCCCCGCATCAGGCGGGTCAGCGCCTCCTGGACCAGCGCCTCGGACTCGCTGTCGAGGGCCGACGTGGCCTCGTCGAGCAGCAGCACCCTCGGGTCGCGGACCAGGGCCCGGGCGATGGCCAGGCGCTGGCGCTGGCCGCCGGAGAGCAGGGCGCCCCGCTCCCCCACCACGGTGTCCCAGCCGTGCGGGAGGTCCTCGACGAACTCCAGCGCGTTGGCGTCGCGCAGGGCCCGGGTCACCGTCTCCTCGGTCTGGCCGGCCAGCCCGTACGTGACGTTGTCCCAGATCGTGCCGTCGAACAGCACGGGCTCCTGCGGTACCACCGACACGAACTTGCGATAGGAACGCAGGTCGATGCGCTCCATGTCCTCGCCGTCGAGCAGGACCCGGCCCTCGCTGGGGCGGATGAAGCCGATGAGCAGGTTGAGCATGGTCGACTTGCCCGAGCCGGACGGGCCGACGAAGGCGATGGTCTCGCCCTCGGCGACGGTCAGGTCGATGCCGGCCAGGGCGGGCGCGGGCGAGTCCGGGTAGCGGTAGCCGACGCCCTCGAGCGCGATCGCGCCGCGGACGGTGGCGACGCGCTGCTTGCCCTCGTTCAGCTCGAGGTCGGGGGCGGACAGGACCTCGCCGATCGAGCGGATCGACTCCAGGCCCTTGGT
This sequence comes from Dactylosporangium sp. NPDC051485, assembly GCF_040682015.1. Classification (NCBI taxonomy): domain Bacteria; kingdom Bacillati; phylum Actinomycetota; class Actinomycetes; order Micromonosporales; family Micromonosporaceae; genus Dactylosporangium; species Dactylosporangium sp. NPDC051485. The sequence continues at coordinate 20,083 of NZ_JBFAZW010000087.1, read as the reverse complement.
GATGATCGGGGCGAGGCCGAAGAGGCCGATGACCGAGCTGGTGAGCACCGCGAAGTACGTGCTGAGCAGCACGACGTCGCCCGCGCTCACCGGGGCGAAGCCGGACCAGGCAGCCCAGCCGGCGGCGACCAGGCAGGCGGCGCCGAGCAGCTGGTAGGTCACCCAGGACATGGCGCCGAAGCGGCCGTTGACCATGTCGAGGCGCAGGCCGGCGGCGCGGACCTCCTCGACGGTGCCGCGCATCCGGTGTACCGCCTCCTGCTCCAGCGCGTGCGCCCGGGTGATCGGCATCAGGTGCGCCATCTCGTCGACCCGCGCGGAGAGCTCCTCGACCCGGCGGCGGAACTCCTCGTTGCGCGCCCCGGACCGGCGGCGCACCATCGCGACCAGGCCGGCGGTGCACGGCACCACGAGCAGGAACAGCGGCACGAACTGCGGCACCCGCACCGCGGTCAGCGTGAGCGCGCCGAGCAGGGTCAGGATCGCGGAGGTACCGCTGGCCGCCACCTGCTGCAGCATCATCTCGACGTTCTCGACGTCGCGCACGAGCTTGGTCTGCAGCAGGCTCGCGCCGGCCTTGGTGTGGAACCCGATGGACAGCTGCTGCAGCCGCCCGGCCAGGTCGGAGCGCAGGTCCGTGCCCAGGTGCCGGACGATCAGGCTCATCTGCCTGACCCAGAGCATGTGCATCGGGATGTTCTGCAGCAGGATCACCGCGAGCACCCCGGCGTTGAGCCACAGCTGGGCGACCGGGCGGTGCTGCACGACCACGTCGATGATGTTGGCGGTGAGCAGCGGCAACAGCCAGATCGGGCTGTCCTTGACGGCGAACGCGAGCGTCGCCAGGGCCAGTCGTGCCTTGCCGGGGGCGAGCAGGCGCAGCGTGGTGCGCACCGGCCGGCGGCCGTCGAAGTCCATGCCGATCATTCTTTTGGGCCACGCCCTGGCCAGGGAAGCCGGGCGCGCCGTCGACCGCGTCACAGCCGATGCGGGGGCGGAAAGTGCCGGGCAAGCGTTGTAGCCTGCACGTCATGACGCAGCCACCGTATGGATCCCCCAATCCGTATGGGCAGCAGGATCCGTACGGCCAACCGTCGCCGTACGGCCAACCGGTGCCCTACAACCAGTCGGACCCCTATGGCCAGCCCGCCCTGCCGCCGCCGATGTCGAGCCCGCCGGCGTCGGGCCAGCCGTACAACACCGCCTACCAGATGCCTCCCGTCTCGGGCGCGCCGACGTCGGGCGGCTACGGCCCCTACGGTCAGAACCCCTACGCGCAGCCCGGCTACGCCCAGCCCGGCTATGCCCAGCCCTTCGGCATGGCGCCCGCCTACGACCCGCTGACCGGCCAGCCGTACTCCGACAAGACCAAGCTCATCGCCGGCCTGCTGCAGCTGCTCCCGGCCCTGTTCTTCGCCATCGGCGGCATCGGCCGGCTCTACGCGGGCAACATCGCCCTCGGCGTGACGCAGCTGATCCTGAGCATCGCGGTCGGCTGGGTCGCCTTCATCTGCGGCTTCTTCCTGCTGGTCCCGTTCCTGGTCACCGGCGGCCTGTGGCTGTGGTTCGTCATCGACGGCATCATGATCCTCGCCGGCCGCCCGGTCGACGGCCAGGGCCGCCCGCTGCGCCCGAACTGACGGTTGCCGCCGGCCCGTCACCGACCCGGCGGGCCGTCGCCCACCCCGGCGGGCCGGATGAATACGAGATGACCGGCCGGCCGAGGTCCGGGCCGACGCAGTGGCCGGCTTCCGGACTCGCAGCGGGCGAGGCCACCCTCCAGGGCCGCGGCGCCGGCGGCGGGCCACCACTGCCCCGTCACGGCAGCAGCAGCGCGCCCGCCCCCTTGACCAGCCGCATCATCGGGGCCAGCTCGGCCGAGAGCACGCCGTCGAGGCCGCCGACGCCCTCGGCCAGGTACTCGTACAGCGCGTCGAGGTCCCGGCACACGACGACCGCGGCGACGCCGGCCGGCCCGGTGACGGCGGCGGCGCACGCGATCTGCGGGTGCCGGGCGAGGGCCTCGGTCACCGGGGTGAGCGCCGACGGGGCGACGGTGAGCCAGAGCGCGGCCTGCGCGGTGTAGCCGAACAGCACCGGATCGACGTTGACGTCGAAGTACAGGATCCGGCCCTGGCGAAGCTCCTCGAGGCGCCGGCGCACCGTCGTCTCCGACCAGCCGGTGGCCGCGGCGAGGGCCGGCAGCGCGGCCCGCCCGTCGCGCGCGAGGGCCGCGAACAGGGCCTCGTCGGCCGCCCTGGGCGTGACCGGGCGCGCGGGCGGTCCGTCCTGCGGCCGCAGTGCGGCGATCTGGGCCGCATCCAGCGCGGCGGTGCGGCCCGGCCAGCCGCCCACCCCGGCCACCACGCGCAGCATGCAGTGCGCGGAGACGTCGGTGACGCGGGGCGCGCGGGGCAGCTTCTGCAGCAGCAGCTCGCTCTCGCGGGCCGCCCGCCGGGTCCGGGTGATGCAGTTGATCTCGGTGCCGCCGGACATGATCGTCACCCAGGAGGTGTCGGCCCGCCGCGCGAGGGCGTGCGCGACCGGGCCGGCGGCGTCGGGCGTGCAGCGCATCCGCACCATCCAGTCCACGGCGCCGATCGCGGCGGCGTGCGGCAGGCCGACGACGCGCAGCGCGCCGGCGGAGCGCAGCCGCTGGTACCGGCGGGCGAGGGTGCGCTCGGAGGTGCCGAGCACCTCGGCGATCCGGCTGAACGGGGCCCGCCCGTCGACCTGCAGCGCGTGCGCGAGGGCGCGGTCGAGCTCGTCCATCGTGAGTGGATCCACCGCCAGACCGTAGCAGTGTGCCGGATTCCGCCGGAAACGGTCGCGGAACCGCCGCCCGGGCCGGGCGAACGGCACGGTGGCGATCATGCGCAAATGGCTCCCCCTGCTCACGGTCTCGCTGAGCACCTTCATGCTGCTGATCGATCTGACGATCGTCAGCGTCGCCGCCCCGGACCTGGCCCGGGAGCTGCACTCGTCGTTCGCCGCGCTGCAGTGGACCGTGGACCTGTACGTCCTGGTGCTGGCCGCGCTGCTCATGGCGGCCGGCTCGCTGTCGGACCGGCTCGGCCACCGGCGGGTCTTCGTCACCGGCCTGGTGGTCTTCGCCGCCGCGTCGCTGGCCTGCGGGCTGGCCCCCGGCGCCGGGGTGCTCATCGCCGCCCGGGGCGTGCAGGGCCTGGGCGCGGCCGCCATGTACGCCACGAACGCCGCCCTGCTCGGCCTGACGTACACGGGCCGGGACCGCTCGGTGGCCTTCGGCGTGTGGGGCGCGGCCAACGGGGCCGCCGCCGCGGCCGGCCCGATCCTCGGCGGCCTGCTCACCGAGCACGCCGGCTGGCGCTCCATCTTCCTGGTCAACCTGCCCATCGCGGCCGTCGCCGCGGTGCTGGCCCGCACCGCGCTGCCGGGCGGGCGGGGCCGCAACTCGGGCCGCGTCGACGCGCCCGGCGTCGTGAGCTTCACGGTGGCCTCGGCGCTGGTGGTGTACGGCCTCATCCGCGCCGGCGCCGACGGCTGGTCGGACCGGTGGACCGTCGCCGCGCTCGCCGCCGGTGCCGCCGCGGCCGCCGGGTTCGTCCTGATCGAGCGCGGCCGCCCGGAGCCGATGCTGGACCTGCGGCTGTTTCGCCGGCCGTCCTTCGCCGCGCTGATGTTCGGGGCGGCGGCGATGAACGCGTCCGCCTTCGCCAACCTGGTGTTCGTCTCGCTGTGGGCGCAGTCCGTCCTCGGCCTCGGGGCGATGGCCGCCGGCCTGGTGCTGGCCCCGATGGCGGTGGTCGCGTTCGTGGTCGCCGGGGCCGGCGGGCGGCTGCTGCACGGGGTGGCGCCGCGGCACAGCATCGGCTGGGGCCTGCTGCTGGTCGCCGCGGGCACCGCGCTGTGCATGCTGGTCGGGCCGGACTCCGGCTGGGCGGCGCTGGCCCCGGGCCTGTGCGTGACCGGCGTCGGGGTGGGGCTGAGCACGCCGGTGCTGGCGTCGGCGACCCTGTCGGTGGTGCCGCCGGAGCGGGCCGGCATGGCCAACGGCGCGTCGAACACGTTCCGCCAGCTCGGCTACGCCCTGGCCCTGCCCGTCTTCGCCACCGTCGTCGCCGGCCGGGCCGGCGAGGTGCTCGGCGACGACCCGGCCGGCCGGCGCCTGACCGGCGGCGGCTACCGCGAGCTGCTCGGCACGGCCCCGGCCGCCGCGCTGCGCGCCGCCTACGCCGCCGGGCTGGACCGCATCTTCCTGGCCAGCGCGGCCCTGGCCGGCGTCGCCGGGCTGGTCGTCCTGCTCCTGCTGCGCCCCGCCATGGACCGCCCCGCCGCGGACAGCCCCGCTGAGCCGGCGGCACCGTAACGCCGCAACGGCTCGCGGGCGGCGCGGCCTGCGCTTGCCGGCCGCGCCGCCCGCAATGCCCCGGGCCGTCAGTGCGCCGCGGCCATGTGCCCGCGGCCCGTGCCCTGGTGCGTGAGCTGGTAGGCGGCGACCAGCAGCAGCACGCCGCTGACGATCGCGTATATCCCGATCGCCCAGGCGATAGCCAGCGCACCGGCGGCCGGCCGGATCATGATGAACAGGCCGGCCACGATGGCGAGCGCGCCGATGAGCGCGAGCGACCAGCCGCCGTGCTGGCGGGTGGCCAGCCACAGGTCGGACAGGCCCGTCACCACCGCCCAGGCGCCGACCAGGATGGCGAGCACCACGGCGGTGAGGCCCGGCCAGACGATGGCCATCACGCCGAGCACGATGCCGACCACGCCGGCCACGCCCCGGGCCAGCCGCGGGCTGGTGCCGTCGGCGAATCCGGTCACCACGTTCGACGGGCCGGGCGTCGGGCGGACGGCGTGCACGAGCTGCTCCACCCCGGTGACGATGGCGAAGATGCCGAAGATCAGGGCCAGCGCGATCACCGTGACGCCGGGCCAGATCACCGCGAGGATGCCGAACAGGATCGCCAGCACACCGCGGATGCCGATCAGCCAAGCTTCCCTCTTGAGCATGTGATCCCCTCCAGAATGTTCGTCCCGCTCGCTTCGCGGGCGGTGCGTCCCGCTCGCTCCGCGAACTATGTAAGGCGGGTCATGTGAGGCGGGTTTCTATGTGAGGCGGGTTATGTATGAGGCGGGTTCATGTGTGACGGCGGGTTCATGTGAGGCGGGCGTCGAAGGGCGACTCGCGGGCGAGCGACCGGTAGAGGGCACGCTCGCCGGGGGTGAGCCGCTCCGGCACTACGATGCGGATCTCCGCGAACAGGTCCCCGGCCGGACCGTGCGGGTTGGGCAGCCCCTGCCCGCGCAGGCGCAGGCGGCGGCCCGAGGACGAGCCCGGAGGCACGTCCAGGCGCAGCGGCCCGGTCGGCAGCCCGACCGGCACGACCGCGCCGAGCGCGGCCTCCCACGGGCTGAGCGGCACCTCGACCATGACGTCGCGGCCGGACACCTTGAACCGGGGGTGCGGAGCCAGCCGTACGACCAGGAGAAGGTCGCCGGACGGCCCGCCCCGGGTGCCGGGCGCGCCCTGGCCGGGCAGCCGCAGCCGCTCGCCCTCGACGACGCCGGCCGGCACGTCCACGTCGTACTGTCTCGGCCGTCCCGCGGGGCCCGGCAGCGTGACCCGCCGCCGCCCCCCGGTGTAGGCGGTCTCCACGCCGATGGTGAGCTCGGCCCGGGCGTCGGCGCCGCGCGCACCACGGAACAGCCCGCCCGACAGGTCGATGTCGATGCCGCCGTGGTACCGCTGATGACTGCGCCGCCCCGCGTCGTACTCGCGCCGTCGCTTCGGGTCGGCCAGCACCCGGTACGCCGCCGTGATCTCCTTGAACCGCTCCTCCGCGCCCGGCTCGGCGCTGACGTCCGGGTGGTGGAGCCGGGCCAGGCGCCGGTACGCGCGCTGGATCTCATCCCGCCCCGCGCCCCGGGCCACGCCGAGCACCTCGTAGGGGTCGCGGACGCCGACGGCCATGACGGCCCGTCCTCTCGGGAGGCCGGTCGGGTCAGCCCATCGAGGTGCGGCCGACCTGGCCCGTGCTGCCGGTGCCGGACGGCCCGGCCGCACCGGGCCGCGACTGGCCCTCCTTCATCTGTTTGGCCGCCGCCGCCGGATTGTCGGGTGTCACGATGCCGGGACTGCCCTCGTCGGGGATCGTGGCGTCGGTGACCGTCGCTTCCGGTTTCCTGGTGTGGGCCTTCCTGGCGCCGGGCGGCTCGAGCTCGATGCGGCGGGCCTGCTGGCCGCGCGCCTTGGGCGCCACGATCGTGAGCACGCCGCCGTCCAGGTCCGCCGTCACCGTCTCGGCCTCCACGCCGCCGGGCAGGCCGACGAGGTACTCGAACTCGCCGGTCCGCCGCGCGTGGTGGCGCAGCATCCCCTCCCGGCGCCGCTCGCCGAAGGTGCCGAACACCCGGATCTCGCTCTCGCGCAGCTCGATCTGGACGTCGTGTGCGGCCACGCCGGGCAGGTCCAGCTCGATGCGGAACACGTCGCCGGTCTCCTCGACGTCGACGGGCGCGCCGACCGTCACGGGCATGCCCAGCGACCGGCGGGGATGGGTGACCAGCAGTGTCATGGTGACGCCTCCAAAAGCGCGGGCCCCGGCCGGCTGAGCACAAGGCTGAGCTGCAGGTACGCCGCAATGCTGGGCGAGGCGCGGGTGAGGCGGTCCCACCCGGAGCGGGTGACCCGGCTCGCGCCACCGCCCCGTCCGCGCCGAGTGATGGCCGCTCACCTGGACGCCCGGCAGCGTTCGCGGCATGTACGAAGACGTGTTCATCGCGGAGGTACGCGACAAGACCGGCATTACCGACCCCGAGCGCGCCCGGCGCGCCCTGCACGGCGTGCTGCACGCGCTGGCCAACCGCCTGCCCGACGGCTGGGTGCACCAGCTGGCCGCCGAGCTGCCGCCGACGCTGGCCGAGCCGTTGTGGTCCTTCCAGCACCTCTACGACCAGGAGGTACACGTGGACTTCCTCGCCGACGTCGCGGCGCGCGCCGATGTCGCGCCGGCCGCCGCGCAGCGCCTGGCCCGGGCCGTGTTCGCCGTGGTGGCCAGCGCCTGCGACCCGGCCCTGCTGCGCCGCGTCTACGCGCCGCTGACCAGCGACGTGCTCGTCCTGACCGAGGCCGACGCCTCGCTGCTACCGGTCTGAGCCCATCCCGTGTCAGGGGGAGCGCACGGGGCGCTCCCCCGCGTCATGCCATCCTCGTCCTGAGTGCCGCTACGGCGGCCGCGATCAGCACCGCCTCGAGCGGCCACAGGGCGCCGACCGGGCCGAGGGAGCTGGTGAGGTACCCCCCGAGCAGCGACGCCAGCGGCATGACTCCCCACGACATCGTCATGGCCGCGCCGGTGACCCGGCCCAGGAGCTCGTTGGGCACCAGGAGGGTCGCCTCGGCGACCACCACGACGTTCCACAGTGGACCGACGAAGGCGCACGCCGCACCGACCAGGCCGATCTGGACCGGCCCGGCGGCGACGGCGAACAGCGGCAGCAGCGCCGCCCAGACCCAGTTGACGCCGACGATGACGGTCCGCGCCGTGAGGTGTCGGTGCAGCCGGGCCGCGGCCAGCGCGCCGGCCAGCCCGCCGCCGCTGTAGATGCCGAGCATCAGCCCCACGCCGCCCGGCCCGGCGTGACGGCGCTGGGCGAGCACCACGAGGACCAGCAGCAGCGCCTGGAAGACCAGGTTGCTCGCCGCGATGAGCAGGATCGCGGTCCGCACGAACGGGTGCCGCCAGACCCACCGCAGGCCGGTGAGGGCGGCCCGCAGCAACGGCTCGGGCGGCGCGCCGCCGTCCTCGGGCGGCGCCCCGCCGTTCAGGCGCCTGCGCACGAACAGCAGCCCGATCGCGGACAGCGCGTAGGAGACGGCGTCGGCCAGGAACGGCAGCGCCGCGCCGAGCCCGAACAGCAGCCCGCCCAGCGGCGGCCCGGCCAGCCCCGCCCCGCGCCCGCGCGCCTCGTTCTGCGCGATCGCGGTGGGCAGCTGCGCGGCCGGCACGATGAGCGGCAGCGCGGCCCGCTCGGCCAGCCCGAAGAACACCAGGCACAGCCCCTGCGCGAAGGCGGCCACCACGAGCTGCGTGACGGTGAGCACCCCGAGCCACATCGCGACCGGCACGCTGCCCATCGCCAGCCCCGCCACCACCTCGCTGACCAGCAGGACCTTCCGCCGGTCCCACCGGTCCACCAGCGGCCCGGCCGGCAGGTTGGCGACGAGGAACGGCAGCGTGCCGGCCGCCCCGACCAGCCCGGCGTCGGCCGGCGACCCGGTGGTGGCGAGCACGAGCAGCGGCATGGCGGTCCCGCTCACCTGGGCGCCGAGCGTGGAGACGACCTGGCCACCCCACAGGACGGTGAAGTCCCGGTTGCGCCACAGCGCGGTCACGGCGTCGGGAACGCGTGGAAGACCACCGAGATGGGCCGGCCGCCGGGCGAGGCGCGGTCCGGCTCGCGGTGCCACTTCGAGAGCAGGGCGATGTACTCCTCGGCGAACTGCGTCAGCTCCGCCTCGGTGAGCACGGTGCTGCCGAACGAGTGCTGGGCGGCATCGGCGAACGCGCCGAACGCGTCCCGGTCGGCCAGGTACCCGGCCAGCTCCCGCTCGGCCCGCGCCAGCCACTGCCGCCCGATCTCGTCCGCGGCCGCCGCCACCTCGGGGTCCTCGGCCCGGCGCGGCAGCCGCACGTCCTGGGGGATCGCCCGCCAGTACCTGCGCCGCCCGGCCGAGCGCCCGGCGTCCTCCTCGATGAACCCGTACCGCTCCAGCTGCCGCAGGTGGTAGCTGGCCGCCCCGCGGTCGACCTGGAACTCGACGGCCAGCTCCGCGGAGGTGGCCGAACCGGCCCGCTGCAGCCGCGTGAGCATCTGCTGGCGCAGCGGATGCGCGAGCGCCTTGAGCGCATCGACATCAGTCAGGATTCGCACGCATGAGAAGATATCTATGCAAAGACTTATTCTCAACCCCCCGCGGCGGCCCCGGCCCGGCGTGGTATAAAAATACCTCGCATGGAACGGGAGGCTGTCGTGATCGAGCTCAAGTCCGCCGAGGAGATCGGCCGGATGGCGGTAACCGGCCAGTTCGTCGGCGAGCTGCTCGCCGAGCTCGGCGGCGTCGCCGCGGTCGGCGTCAACCTGATGGACCTCGAGCACCACGCCCGCCGCCGGATCAAGGAACGCGGCGCACAGTCCTGCTACTGGGACTACGCCCCGTCGTTCGGCCGCGGCCCGTTCCGCAACGTGCTGTGCCTGTCGGTCAACGACGCGGTGCTGCACGGCCTGCCGCACGACTACGTGCTGCGCGACGGTGACGTGCTCAGCATCGACATGGCGGTCGGCATCGACGGCTGGGTCGCCGACTCCGCGCTCTCCGTCATCGTCGGCACCCCCGACCCGGCCGACCTGAAGCTGGTCGAGGCCACCGAGGCCGCACTGGAGGCCGGCATCGCCGCCGCCCAGCCCGGCGGGCGCCTCGGCGACATCTCCGCCGCGATCGGCGAGGTCGCCCGCTCCTACGGCTACAGCGTCAACGCCGAGTTCGGCGGCCACGGCATCGGCCGCACCATGCACGAGGCCCCGCACGTGTCCAACAACGGCCGCGCCCGCCGCGGCATGAAGCTCGACCCCGGCCTCACCATCGCCATCGAGCCCTGGTTCTGCCGCTCCACAGACAAGATCAGGTACGACAAGGACGGCTGGACGATCCGCTCCGCCGACGGCTCGCGCACCGCCCACTCCGAGCACACGGTCGCCGTCACGCCGTCCGGCCCCCGGGTCCTGACCCGCCGCCCCACGCACGGCGCCACCTCGGCCGACCCCACCAGGAAGCCTGCCGCAGCGAGTGGTCCGGTTCGGGACGTTGACATGAACAGGTAACTTTGTTTACCGTTTTTCGGCGTCCCGCAGAGAGGATCGTCGATGCGCATGCTCGTCGCCCCGGTCGCCGCCCTGGCCGTGCTCGTCGTGAGCACCGGCACCGCGGCCGCCGCTGCCGGCCCGGTTCCGCTGGCGCCGGCCGACCTGACCGGTTCGGTCGCCGCCACCGGCATCGCCCTGTCCTGGCGCCAGCCGGCGGGCGGCCCCGCGGTCGCGTCGTTCCGCGTCCACGAGGGCGGCGCGGTCGTGCGGCGCACGGCGACGACGTCGGCCCCGATGCAGTACATCGGCGTCAACACCACCCACACCTACACGGTGACCGCGGTCTCCCCGACCGGCGTGGAGTCGCCCCCGTCGGCGCCGTTCACGGGGACGACGTGGACGCCCGGCATGGCGCCCCAGTGCGACGAGCCCGCGCCGCTCACCGTCTTCGACGTGACGTCCTCCGCCCTGTCGGTGCGCTGGTCGGTGGGCCGGTCGTCGCCGCAGCTCGCCCTGGCGGTCAACGGCCGCGACTACGGCGTGGTGGGCGGCACGAGCCTGCGCGTCGGCGGCCTCACCCCCGACACCGCCTACGCGATCGCCCTGCGCCGCGTAAACTGCGACCCGCGCAACCCGACGGTCGGCTACGCCACCACCCGCACGCTGCCCGGCGCGACCAACGCGGCCGCCGCGCCGCGCAACCTCGCCGTCACCGCCCAGGCCGACCGCTCGATCGGCCTGACCTGGTCGGGGCCGTCCGACGGCTCCTACATCCACCAGTACGCGGTCTACGACGGCGCCTACCTGGTCGCCACGACCTGGACCCCGTCGGCGACGGTCACCGGCCTGTTCCACAACACCGCGCACCGCTTCACCGTGGCGGCGCTGGACGTGGCCGGCAACGAGTCGGACCACAGCACCGTCCTGTCCCCCTCGACCACCCCGTGCCCGGCCGGCCCGCCGCCGCCCTCCCGGGTGACCGCCACCGCCGTCACCGCCTCGACCCTGCGCCTGGACTGGACCCTCGAGTCGACCGCCGGCTCCTACACGGTGCTCGACGGCGCCGTCGCCGTCGCCACGGTCACCGACCCGGCCGCGGTGCTCACGGGCCTCGCGCCGGCCTCCCAGCACACCCTGCGCGTGGTCGGCTCGCTGCCCGGCTGCGCCGACACGCCCGCCTCGGCGCCGCTGACCGTGACCACGCTGCCGGGGCAGGCCGGCCGCCCGGCGGCCCCGGCCGGCTTCCACGCGGCCCAGCCCACGATCGCCGGCACCTACGACGCCGACGTCCCGCTGTCCTGGACCCCGTCCCCCGGCCTGGCCTACCGCCTGTACGACGGCGCCGCGGTGGTCGGCACGTACCAGGGCAGCGCCGTGACCCTGCGCACCCGCGGCGCCGAGCGCCACCAGTACCGCCTGACCGCGCTCGACGCGAACGGCGACGAGTCCCCGGCGACCGGCCCGGTCGACGTGATCACCCCGTTCCTGGCCGCCCCGTAACGCCGCGGGCCCGCCGCCGCGGCTCGGGGGTGCCGTCGCGCGGCAACCAGCGTCGCAGGCACGTGAGGTGATCCGGGCCGAGCCCGTGCGCGGCAGCGGGGGCGATCAGCAGGGCGTCGACGCCGAGGCGGGACAGCTCCCCGGCGCAGTGCCGGGCGCGGTCCGGGGGTGCGGTGCCGCCAAGGTCGTCGTCGGCCCAGGCGACCCGCGTGACATGCGGGTTGCGGGCCAGCCACGCGAGCAGCGCCGGCAGCTTGGGCCACGCGTCGCCGGCCGGGAGCACCTCGGCCTGTTCCCAGTCCCGCCCGGGGAACGGCCCGCGCATGGCCCGGCGGGCCTGCGGCAGCCAGCTGGTGAGCCAGAGCGGGGTGACGCCGGGCAAGGCGCCGAGGCCGGCGAGCGCCGCGCACAGGGCCGGCGCGACGCGCACCGGCCGCAGGACGACACCGACCTCGACGAGGGCGCCGAACGGGCTGGACCCCGACGCCGGGCAGACGACGCCATCGATGTCGAGCACGAGAGCGGTGTGCAAGGCCCGACCATAACCCGCCACGGCCGAGCACTTCAACAGCTTGTTGACAAACAGATTGTTGAAGACCAGGCTGGGGCCATGCACGACGAAGGATCGGACGAGCGGCGGGCCCTGGCCCGGCTGACCGGCCGCGGCGGGAACGACCTGCCGCGGCTGCCCTGGCTTGCCGACGGCCAGCCACACGACGCGTTCACGCTGATCCGCCAGGCGCTGTGGCGGGCCGGCACCGACCGCGGCGCGCTGGAGCTGCCCGACGACCTGCTGGCCGCGATCACCCTGCTCGCGTCGGCCCGCGCCGAGCTCGACCAGCTCGAGGCGGGGCTGCTGTTCGTCGCCCGCGCCGAGGGACTCACCTGGGCCCAGGTCGCGCAGCCGCTGGGGCTGCGCACCGCCCAGGCGGCACAGCAGCGGCACGAGCGCGTGCTGGCCCGCCTCGGCGAGGAAGCCGGCCCGTGAGCGTCGTTGCGCTGGCCGACGCCGGCCCCGCGTGCGGCGGCAAGGCCCACGGGCTCGCCGTCCTGCTGCGCGCCGGCCTGCCCGTCCCGGCCGGGTTCGTCGTCGTCGACCCGACCGGCGACGCCGAGGCGATCGGGGATCACCTGGGCCTGCTGCGCGGCCCGGCCGTCGCGGTGCGCTCGTCGGGGCTGGCCGAGGACTCCGCGGCGGCGTCCTTCGCCGGGCAGCTGGAGACCGTCCTCGGCGTCCGGGGCCGCGACGAGGTGCTGGCCGCCGTCCGGCGCTGCGCGGCCTCGGCCCGCACGGACCGGGCCCGCAGCTACCGGGCCCACCTCGGCCTCGACGCCGAGGCCGAGGTGCCGGTGATCGTCCAGGAGCTCGTCGCCGCCGACCGCGCGGGCGTGCTGTTCACCCGCGACCCGCGCACCGGCGCCGACGCGGTGGTGATCAACGCGTCCTGGGGCCTCGGCGAGTCCGTCGTCGCCGGCGCCGTGGTGCCCGACGAGGTCGTCGTGACCGCACCCGCGGACACCGTCCGGGTCGGCGTCGGGGCCAAGCAGACCCGGCTCGACCTGCGCGAGGAAGGCCTCGTCCGCACGCTCGTGCCCGCGACGGACCGCGACCGCCACTGCCTGACGCCGGACGAGGTGCACCGCCTCGTCGCGCTCGGCCGGCGATGCGAGGAGCTCTTCGGCCGGCCCCAGGACGTCGAGTGGGCCATCGACGGCGACCGGATCTGGCTGCTGCAGTCGCGGCCGATCACCGCCCTCGGCCCGCCGGCGGCCCCGGATGGCCGGCGTTGCGCACCCCCGCTGGTCACCGGCGTGCCCAGCAGCCCCGGCCGGGCGAAGGGACCGGCCCGGCCGGTGCGCTCGGTCGACGACTTCGCCAGCGTCCGGCGCGGCGACGTCCTGGTGTGCCGGACCACCGACCCGGCCTGGACCCCGCTGTTCCGCCTCGCCGCCGCCGTCGTCACCGAGACCGGCGGCGTGCTCAGCCACGCCGCCATCGTCGCGCGGGAGTTCGGCATCCCCGCCGTCGTCGGCGCCGGCCGGGCGATGGCCACCCTGACCGACGGCGCGATCGTCACCGTCGACGGCACCGCCGGCACCGTCACCGAAGGATCTGCCTGATGACCCACCCGTCCCCGGCCGACCTGCTCGTGCTCCACGCGGTGCGGCTCAAGGGGTTCGCCGGCACCGCCGCCGTCGCCGGCCGGTTCGGCCTCGACACCGACCGGACCCGCGAGGACCTCCTGGACGCCCAGGCACACGGCCGGGTCAGCCGATCCTCCTTCGCCGACCTGGCCGGATGGTCACTCACCCAGGCCGGGTACCGGCACAACGAGGCACAGCTGCGCGACGAGCTCGACCGCACCGGCGCCCGCGGGACCGTCACCGCCGTGCACGAACAGTTCCTGCCGCGCAACGCCCGAGCGTCGCGGATCTTCACCGCGTGGCAGCTGAGCCCGGGCAGCCCCGCCGGCACCTTCCACGATCTCGCCGGCCTCGCCGGCGAACTGCGCGACCTCGAACGGCCCCTCGCCGAGCGCCTGAGCCGGTTCGCCGGCTATCACGACCGGTTCACCACCGCGCTGGCCCGGGCCTCCGACGACCCGGCATGGATCACCGGCATCGAGGTCGACTCGTGCCACAAGGTCTGGTTCGAGCTGCACGAGGACCTCATCGCCACCCTCGGCATCACCCGTTGACCACCGCACCGGGGCCGGCAACACCGGACCGGACCGGCACCGATCACATATCGGCGCAAAACGGATCGCGGCCGGCCGAACGTTACCATTGCGCGTTGGTAACGGACATCCGATCGGACGGAGCCAGGGCTTGAACGCGTGGGAGCAGGTCGAGGCGCTGCGGTTCCCGGGGCGCGAGTTCGACCCCTCGACCGGCGTGGCGCGCTTCCACTACGCGCTCGGCGACCTGGTCCTCACCGAGACCGTCGACTTCGGGCCGCCGTCCGTCGCGCACCCGGCCCTGGAGCGGGTGCTCGACCTGCTGTACGTCGCCGCCTCCACGTCCTACTACAAGATCGCCGCGCCGCCGAGGGTCGAGCTGGACGGGGTGGCGCTCGCCGAGGGCGCGCTGCCGTGGGTCCGGGCGCTCTACCACGACGGGCTGGGCGAGTTCGCGTACCGCAACAAGCTGGAGTACGTGCTCGAGCTCCCGATCGAGGCGGCCCGGTTCGCCGAGCCGGCCGACTGGCGGCACGTGCCGTCCGGGCCGCCGCTGGCCGCGGTCGGGGGCGGCAAGGACTCGATCGTGACCATGGAGGCGCTGCAGCGGGCCGGGCTCGACCCGGTGCTGTTCGCCGTGAACCCCAACGCGATCATCCGCAGCGTGATGGCGGTGTCGCCGCAGCCGGTGCGCGAGGTGCGCCGCCGGCTCGACCCGCGGATGCGCGAGCTCAACGAGGCCGGCGCCTACAACGGGCACATCCCGGTCACCGCGATCAACTCGCTCATCGCCGTCGCGGCCTCGCTCATGCACGGCCTCGGCCCGGTGGTCATGTCGAACGAGAGCTCCGCCTCGGTACCGAATCTCAACTGGCTCGGCCGCGACATCAACCACCAGTGGTCGAAGGGGCTGCCGGCGGAGGTGCACCTGCGGGAGGCGCTGCTGTCGCACGCGGGGCTCCAGGATGCGTACTTCTCGTTGCTGCGCGGCCTGTCCGAGCTGCACATCGCCGCCCTGTTCGCCAAGTTCACCGCCTACGACGAGGTGGTGACCAGCTGCAACGCGGCGTTCAAGCTGACCGGCGCCAGCGACCGGTGGTGCGGGCACTGCCCGAAGTGCCGGTTCGTCTTCCTGGCCCTGGCCCCCTTCACCGGCCGGGAGCGCCTGCTGCACATCTTCGGCGCCGACGTGTTCTCGGATCTGACGCAGCTGCCGGGGTACCGCGAACTCATGGGCCTCACCGCGCACAAGCCCTTCGAGTGCGTCGGCGAGATCGAGGAGTCCCTCGTCGCCCTGCGGTTGCTCACCGAGCACCCCGACTGGCGCGACACCCCGATCGTGAAGGCCCTCGCCGCCGAGGTGCCGAGCCTGCCGGCCGACGCCGAGGTCGGCGCCGCGTTCCGCGGTGACGCCCCGAACGTGGTCCCGCCCCGCTACCTGGCGGCGCTCGCCGCGCTGGGCTCGCCGCGATCGGGCTCCTGAGCGCCGCGGCGGCGGATCAGCGGTACCAGCGGCGCAGGGTGCGCAGGACCTCCGGGCCGCCGAGCTCCGGGGGCGGGGTAGGGAGCTGGCGCAGCAGGAGGTCGCGCTCGGTGACGTACGACGGGGCCGGGTCGCTCAGCGGGACCGGCGGGAGCCAGAAGCGCTCGATCTCCACGTCCGGCTCCGTCAGGCCGGCCAGGGCACTCGCGGTACCGACGGGGGAAACGACGTCGGCGGCGGAGGCCTCGCCGGGGTCGGGCTCGCCCTCCCCGCCGCCGCGCAGGGTGCGCAGCGCCGTCAGGAGGGCGTCGCGGGTGCGGCCGCGCCAGAGCAGGATGAGGAACGGGTCGGCGTCGAAACGCTCGGCCAGCAGGTAACACGCGGCGGCCAGGTGCTTGCACGGGACGGCCTGGTCGGGGCACGAGCAGCGCATCGCGAGGTCGGCGAAGCGGGCCGGGAACAGCGGGGCCCCGGCCGCCCCGAAGACGTCCTCGACGTGCGGCGGGAGCTCGCCGGACAGCAGCTTGGCGGCGCCGAGGGCCTCGGCCGCCAGGGCCTGCTCGACCGCGGACCAGACGGCGTCGGGAAAGGCAGCGAGGCCGATCGACACCTCGTACGGCTTCGGGCGCGAGCCCTGCACGCTGGCCGTCACCAGGCCCTGCGCGACGTCCAGGCGCAGCACCTGGCCGGCCCGCGCGTAGTTGCGGCCCCGGGTCAGGCGGGTGCCGAGCGCGAAGGACTCGAGCACGGCCAGGAAGCGCTTGGACCACCAGCTCTCGCCGATCGCCCCGCGCGTGCTGCGGGCCCGCAGGCCGCCCTCGACCCGGACGGTCCGCGCGCCCCAGTACTCCGGCGTCGTCACCCCTGCAGGCGCTCCAGCCCGGCGGCCACCCGGCGCGGCGCGAACTCCACGACGGAGTACTCCGCCAGCTCCAGCCGCCGGAACGGGTCCGTCTCCAGGAGTGCCTCCAGCCGCTCCCGCGGCAGGCCGGCGGCCAGGATCACCCCGCCGGTGCGCGGGACCAGCGGCCCGGAGGCGATGAAGACCCCGTCGTCGTACTGCGCGTCGACCCAGTCCTGGTGCTCGCGCAGGACGGCGTCGATCTGCTCCATCGGGGCCAGGTAGCGCAGCGTGATGACGAACACCGGGGCAGTCTAACCACCGCCCCGCGCCGCGATTTTTGGGTAGCGGCCGGTGGGAGAGGGTACTCAGAGATGCACGGCCGGACGGTGCCGGACATCTCCGAGCCGTGACCCGGGAGGGCCGCCGTCCAGCCGCCGCCCGCCGGCTCGCCCCCTCGCGGGCTCGCGGGTGCAGCCCAGCTAGGAGGACGAGATGGACGTGTCGTTCCTGCGCCCCCTGTACGAGCGGCCGGGGCGGTGGGCCTCGGTGTACCTGGACGGGACGCGGCAGCGCGAAGACGTGACCGCCGCCGTCGAGCTGCGCTGGCGCAACGCGCGCACCGGGCTGGAGCGGGCCGGGTGCGACCGCGCGACGGCGGACGCGCTGGGGGCCGCCCTGCTCGCCGAGCGCGGCCGGGAGGGTCCGCGCGGCGTTGCGGGGTTCGCCTGCGCGGGCCGGGTCGAGCTGATGCGCGTGCTCGACGGGCCGCCGCGCCGCCAGATCGCCGTGTTCGAGCCGCTGCCGCACGCGATGCCGCTGCTGGCGCAGCTGGGCGAGGGGATCCCGTACGTGCGGGTGCTGCTGGACCGCACCGGCGGCGACGTCGAGGCGGTCGGCACCGGCCGGGTCGTGCACCGCGAGAGCGTGGCCGGCGGCGAGGTGTTCCCGATGCACCGCAGCAAGCCGGGCGGCTGGTCGGCCCCGCGCTACCAGCGGGCCGCCCATGTGACCTGGCAGCGCAACGCCGGCGACGTGGCCGCCGCGGTCGCCGAGGCGGCCTGGCAGTGCGGCGCCGAGGTCATCGTCGTCGCCGGCGACCCGCAGGCCCGCCCCATGCTCGTCGCCAAGCTGCCCGAGCACTGGCAGGAGCGCGTCGTGCAGACCACCGAGGGCGCCCGCGCCCCCGGCGCCGACCTGGCCGCCCTCGACGACGCCACCGCCGAGGCCGTCGCCGAGCGCGCCGCCGAGGCCGCCACGGGCGTGCTCGACCGCTACCACAGCCACCGCGGCACCGGCGGCGCCGCCGCCGACGGCCTCCCGGCCGTGGTCCACGCCCTGCAGCGCGGCCAGGCCGACACGGTCCTGATCGCCGACGACCCGTCCGCGACCGGCCGGGTGTGGATCGGCCCGGAGCCCCTGCAGCTGTCGTTCGACCGGGCCGAGCTCGAGGGCATGGGCGTCCCCGCCCCGCAGCGGGCCCGCGCCGACGCCGCCCTGGTCCGCGCCATCGTCGGCTCCGACGCCCACCTGCTCTTCGTCGCCCCGGACGACCTGCCGGGGGACATCAGCGTCGCCACGCTGCTGCGCTACGCCGACACCACGACCCGCCACCGGTGACCCGGCGAGATGGCGTGAGCGACCGCGGCCGGCGGCGCAGCAGGCCGGCGGCGATGGCCAGGAGGGCCAGGCCGTAGCCGGTGCGCTGGGCGGTCGCCGTGGCCAGGCCCAGGTCCGGGGCGAACTGGGCCAGGTACGCGGCCGGGGCGACCGCCAGCCACTCGGCCGGGGCGCCATAGCCCACGAGCATGACGAGCAGCAAGGTGTACCACGGATACGCGGGCGCGGCGACCAGCAGCGTGACGGTCACCGTCGCCGCCGCGGTGTCCCACGGGCGGTCCGGGCCGGCGCGGCGCCAGGCCAGCACGGCGGTCGCGGCCACGATGAGCGCCGCGGCCACGGGGGCCAGGGCCGGGGGCAGGACGACATCGAGCAGCGCGAAGCGCGAGCCGTCGGCGTAGCCCTCCTCGTGCAGGTAACCCGGCAGGTACCCCAGCACCGCGGGGCCGGCGGCCAGCACGTGCGGCAGGTACACCACCGCCAGCGCCCCCGCGGCGCACAGCGCGACCATCGCCGCCGGGCGGGGCGGGCGGCGCAACAGGGCGGGGGCCAGCAGGGCCGGGGTCAGCTTGGTGGCCACGGCCAGGCCGAGCAGTGCACCGCCGAGGGCCGGGCGGCGACCGGCGGCCAGCACCCAGACCGCGGCGGCGGCCAGGCCGGCCGCGACGACGTCGACGTGGGCGTTGTTGCCGGCCTCGAGGGCGACCGCCGGGCACCACGCCCACAGCACCGCCCGGCGCGGATCCCGGCCCAGCGCCGCCAGGGCCCGCCACAGCAGCGCGCCGACGAGGGCGGCGCACAGCGCCATCGCGAGCTGCATCGGGTGCTGCCGAGCCGATCGCGGCGACAGCAGGACCACGCCGGCGAACACCGCCTCGGCCACCGGCGGGTAGATCGTCGGTACGGCGGGACGGTTGATGAGCGTGCAGCCGTCGGCGACGCACCAGTGCGACGACGGCGGCCACAGGCCGGGCTCGCGGAAGCGGTGCAGCTCGGGGGCGGCGGGCGGGTACCGGTACGGGTCGACGCCGGCGAGTTGCACCCGGCCGTCCCAGACGTAGCGGTACACGTCGTCGCTGCTGTCCGGCGGGTGGCTCGCGGCGGTCAGGGGCAGGACGACCGCCCCGAGCAGGACGAGGACCAGCGCGGCCCGGCGGTCCACCCGCGGCACGAGCCGGGCGCCCACGGCGAAGGGCAGCCACGACAGCAGGTACCAGCGGCCCGGCAGCAGCAGCGCGCCCAGGATCGCGGCCAGGCACAGCGCCGCGGCCACGATGACCGGGCTCCTCGGCGCCGCCGCTCGCGGGCGACGCGAACCGCGGCCCGGCTGTAGGCCGACAACCGGCGTCATCGGCTCACCGCCACCCCCAGGCGACGCGGGGCCGAGGACCGGCATCATCCGCCACCCCCGGACGCGGGCGACAGGGACCGCGGCCCGGCGGCGGGAGGACCCGCGTCATCGGCACCGCCGCCCCCGGGCGACGCGGGGCCGAGGACCGGCATCATCCGCCACCCCCGGACGCGGGCGACAGGGACCGCGGCCCGGCGATGGGAGGACCGGCGTCATCGGCCCACCGCCGCTCGCGGGCGACGCGAACCGTGGCCCAGGCGCCGCCGGCCGCCGCGACGAGGGCCAGCAGCAGCACGAGGTTGCGGCGTATCAGCGCGCCGGGGTCAGGCGGGCGAACCATCGGCCGGCCTCCGTCCAGGTCTCGGTGGCGTGCAGCCCGGCCCGCCGGGCGACCGCGGCGATGTCGTCGGCCGCGACGAACGCCCACGCGAACGGGGCGCTGGTCCGGCCCGGGCCGGCGAGGGCGACCGGGCCGCTCCAGCTGCCGGCGCCCGGCGGGTCCAGCTCGGCCAGCACCTCGCCGGCCGGGCCGAGCAGGTGGCGGCACCGGCCCAGCAGCCGGACCGGGTCTCCGCCGATGCCGATGTTGCCGTCGGCGAGCAGCGCGCCCCGCCAGGCGCCCTCGCCGGGCAGCGGCTGGAACAGGTCCTGGCACAACACCGGGGCGCCGCGCCGCCGGGCGTAGCGCACCGCCTGCGGGCTCACGTCGACGCCGAGGACGCGGCGGCCGCGGGCGGCGAGGGCGGCGGTGTGCCGGCCGGGCC
>NZ_JBFAZW010000086.1:0-46566 GCF_040682015.1 Dactylosporangium sp. NPDC051485 | reverse complement strand
GGCCCACGGACGGGGCCGCGGCCGGGCGCGGGGCCGGCGGCGCCGCACCGACCGGCCCGGCCGGGAACGGAGACGGGGACGGCAGCGTGGCCGACGCTGGGTGCAGCGGCGGCGGAGGCACGGCCTTCGGCAGCTCCCAGCCCGACGGAGTCTCCACCGGCTGGGTGACCTTGTGCGACGCCGCACCGTCGGTCACCACCCGGCTGTCGACGGCGACGAAGGCGGTGAAGCGGCACAGCACGTGGAAGCGCAGCGACGTCTCGGTGATGCGGGTCTCCAGCGGGGCCGACTCGTGGGTGCCGCTGACGTACTGGTCCTCCAGGTCGCGCAGCAGCGACCGCGCCCAGACCGCGGTCAGGGCGGTCGAGTCGTGGCGCTCGGCCGGGACGGTGACCGACCACGGCCGGCCGTCGCGGGTGGTGCCGGCGACGGTCACCGCGCCGGCGACGTCGCCGCGATACCGGCCGGTGACCACGAACGGCACGCCCGGAAAGACGTCCGGGAGCCGGGACGGGGCGCGGGTGTCGTCCAGCAGCGTCAGGCCGCCCTCAGGAGTCAGGGTCAGGCCGCTGACGACCGGGGCGCCGATCCGGCGGTGGATGTGGTCCATCGCCTCGTCCAGGTGGTCCTCGCTCTCCACCAGCTCGCACCGGCCGCCGCCGGCGATGGCCAGGCGGCCCAGGAAGCCGGCGTTCACGGCTCGGTCGATGCCGACCGTGTGCACGCGCACGCCGCGCAGGTGCGACGAGATCGTGTGCAGGATCTGGTCCTCGTTGCCGACCTGGCCGTCGGTGACCAGGACCACCACGCGGTCGCGGGACTCGTCGTCGCCGAGCAGGCGCAGGCCCTCCAGGAGGGGGTCGAGCAGCTCGGTGCCGCCGCGCGCGGTCATCCGGGACAGGTGCTCCACGGCGCGATACCGGTTGCGGTCGGTGCCGCCGCACAGGCCGGCGCCGAGGGACTCCGGCGTCTCGATGCGGTCGTCGAAGGCGAGCACGGCGAAGCGGTCGTGCGCCGACAGGGTGTCGACGATCCGGCTCGCGGCGCGGCGGGCGGCGACCATCTTCCAGCCGCCCATGCTGCCGGAGCGGTCGAGCAGCAGCACGACGTCCTTCGGGCGGGGCGCCGCGTCCGGCTCCGGCGGAAGGACGGTCAGGCGGTAGGTGCCCTCCTCGCCCTCCGCGTCGGGGGACAGCGCGAGACTCTGGGTGCCCGGCCCGTAGGCGAGCCGCAGGACGAAGTCGCGGTCGGCGCGGTCCCCGGCCAGCACCGAGACATGGTTCTCGTCCCGCGAGATGGCGTGGAGGCTGGAGCGCACGGCGCCGAGGGGTAGCCCCGACGGGTCGATGTCGACGTCGATCGACAGGCGCAGCGGGTTGGGGAAGCCGGGCAGCAGGACCGGCGGGCTGATGCGGGAGGCGTCCGGGACGGCATCGGTGTCCAGCGCGTGCCCGTCGCCGACACTGTCACCGTCGAGGGGGCTGCCCGGCACATACCGCGGCGCCACCACGAGCGGGAACCGGAACGTCGCCTCCCCGTCCTCGAAGGCGAGCGGGCCGACCAGGCTGAGCCGCACGCTGACCCGCTCGCCGGGCAGGATGTTGCCGACGCGCATGGTGAACACGTCGGGGCGCTCCTCCTCGGCGATCGAGGCGCGCTGGCCGGCCGCGATGGCGGTGTCGTAGGCCTGCCGGGCGGCACCGCGCTCCTGCAGGTCGGCCTCCACGACCCGGTCGTCGGCGGTCATCGCCATGGCGACGACGGCGGCGCGGTCGGGCAGCGGGAAGATATACGTCGCCTCGAGCGGCTCGGCGTGAACGTTCACGAACTCCTGCGTGAGGTCGGTGCGGGCCACCAGGCCGGTGATCGCGGCGCGCACCTCCAGGCGGTCGAGCGGCAGGTTGCCGCGCTCGGTCCGCAGCGCCCCCAGCCCGGCCTCGTCAATCGGCGCGGCGACCGTGCGCGCCTCGTCGTCGGTCATCGTCGCGAGTCTCATTCGGCGCTCCCTCTCGAGTCCGCTTGCTGGGTTGCGATCAGGCCGAGCTCGTGCAACACGTCCATCAGCTCGCGCGCCGCCCCTCGGATGCGCGCGACATCGTCCTCGCCGGGGGTCGCCGGGAGCAGCAGCACCGCTCCCCCGCCCAGTGGCACCCCCGTGATCAGCTGTTCCTCCGGCGCCGCCGGCCGTTCCACTACCCGCGGCGCGGCCGCCGGTATCTCCACAACCCGGGGCGCGGCCGCCGGCAACTCCACCACCCGCGGCACGTGCGCCGCGGGCTGCGCCTTCCAGAAGGGCATCTCCGCGATGCGCATGAGCACGTCGTCGGGTGCCCCGGCCAGCTCAGCCTGAATGTCAGCGAGCTTGTGGCCCTGCGACTGGAGCCGCTTGATGGCGACGAGCTGCGCCAGGTGCCGCGGGCCGTAGAGCGCCGTTCTTCCCTGCATGACCGGCCGGTCGACCAGGCCGATGGTCGAATACCACCGCACTGCCCGCGCGTCCGGGACCTCGCGGACCCGGCCGTTGGGCGCGCCCGCATAGGCGGTCAGATCGAGCGTGGCGACGACCTTGCCGATCAGCACGTCGAGCGTCCAGGTGGTTTCGGCCATGCACCAATCTTGACACTGTCACAGCAACACTGTCAAGATGTGGTCGTGACAGCGTCAGGGCGCAACAGGCAGCGTGATCGAGGTGCCGCCGAGGATCTCCTGGCGGACCGGGCGCAGCTCCACCTCGTGGCCCAGCGGGGCGCCGGTGCCGGGGTTGCGGGAGAAGCGAGGGTGGGCGCCGCCGCTGATCTGCACCCGGATGCGGCGGCCGGCGATGAAGCGGTGCGCGGCGGGCCACAGCTCGACGCGGATGGGGGCGGCCGGGTCGCGGTGGTCGGTCGCGCGGGCCAGGCCGTCGCAGACGTTCCAGGAGCGGTCCTGCTCGTCGACCTCGCACAGCCGGACGAAGACGTCGAAGTGCGGCAGCGTGGCCCGGACGAACACCTCGGCATGGATCGGGCCGACGATGTCGAGGGGCTCGGCGAGCGGGGCCGAGGTGAAGGTCAGCACGTCGGGCCGGGCCTCCAGCGCGCGGTTGTCGCGGCGCCCGGCAATCTTGCCGACCAGCCGCGGGCCGCCCACGGCCGGCGTCGGGTCCTTCGGGTCGTAGACGAAGGAGGCGAGGATCTCCCCCTCGGCGGCGGGCACCTCGGACAGGGCGGCGGAGGGCCCGGCGTACCACTGCTGGGGTTGGCTCTTCGGCGGCGGCCAGTCGGACATCTCGTGCCAGCCGTCGGCGCCCCCGACGTGCACCCGCACCGGGCGCTCGCGGATGGCCTCGGGGCCGCCGGTGTGGGCCCGGAACCAGGCCACCGCCTCGGCCGCCGACTGCTGGAACAGCCCGGCGCTGCCGTGGTGCCAGGGGCCGATGGTGAGGTAGGGCTGCTGGCCCGCCGCCCGCAGCGCCGCGTAGTCGGCGAGCTGCCACGGGAGAAAGATGTCGTACCAGCCGCCGATCATCAGGACCGGCGCGGTGACGTTGGGCAGGCGGTGGGCATGCCCGCGCTCCGTCCAGTAGGGCGAGGTGGGGTCGGCCTCGGCCAGCCAGCGCTGGAAGAACTCGATCTCGTTGCCCGTGGTGACCCGGTCGGCCTCGGCCATCGGCACCCGGGCCAGGCCGCGCTGCAGGCGGGGCTGGCCGCGCAGCAGCTCGACGGCGTTGTCGAGGCGGCGGCCGCGCTGGGCGTCGAGCAGCGCGGACCAGGTGAGCACCGTGTCGAGGGAGAAGGCGCCGCCGGCGTAGGTGGGCGGGCCGAAGTCGGAGGCGGTGACGATGGTGGCCATCGCCTTGAGCTCGTCGCCGGCCTCGGCGGCCAGCGCCCACTGGACGAAGCCGACATAGCTCGGGCCGTAGGTGAGGAGGCGGCCGTCGTACCAGGGCTGGCAGCGCAGCCAGTCCAGCGAGTCGAGGCCGTCCTCGCGCTCCTGCAGCAGCGGCTCGAAGGTGCCGCCGGAGTCGCTCGTGCCACGGCAGGACTGGATGAACACGTTGAAGCCGCGCTGCGCGACCGCCCGGCACAGGAGGCTGACCGGGGCGCCGCGGCCGTAAGGGGTGCGCACCAGCACCGTGGGCACCTCGGCGTCCAGGGCCGGGGCGTAGTGGTCGGCCCGCAGGATAACGCCGTCGCGCATCCGGATCGGGATGGCCCGCGTAACCCTGACCCGGCCCGTCAGCGCGGCGGGCAGCTTCAGCAGACGTCCGACCGGATCAAGCCTCATGCGTTCCGAGACTAGCCGCGGCCAGCCCGCGGACCGCGGCGACGGTCTCTGCCTCGGCCTCCAGGGCCGCCGGGTCCACCGGGCGCCACAGCGACACTGTCACTTCCAGCCGCTTGCGCACCGCCCGGGCCCGCCACGTCCCCGCGAGGTCCCCGTCCGCGAGCACGACCCCGGGGTTGCCCAGGATCCGCCAGACCTCCTTCTGCTGCGACTTGTCCGGCACGAGGAGGTCGCGGTCGCGCGCCTGCAGGAAGGGGTCGGACGGTGGCAGCAGCCGCACCCCGCGCACCGGCGGCGCGGCCAGCAGCGCGCCGAGATCCTCCTCCGGCAGCCACGCCCTGCGCCCGTCGACCGAGACCTCGGCCAGGTCTGCGGGCCAGACCGCCTTCAGCGCGGTGACGCTCGTGCCGAGGTACTTGGCCGCGTCCCCCGGCGTCGCCGGCCCGAGCAGCCGCAGGTAGGCGCGGACGAACGCGGCGGTGCCGGCGGCCTCGGCGGGGATCGGCGGGCGCGGGTCAGCCGGGAGCAGGACGGTCCTGGGCGCGTCCTCGTCGAGCCGGACACCGCCGGCCGGGCCGCACAGCTGGAACAGGCCGCCGGAGATGTGGCGGGACCGGCAGGCCTTGCAGTCGTACGTGAGCTCGGCCGGCACCCGGTCGCTGACCGCGCGGCTCACCTCGCCCTTCGCCGTCGGCCGCGTGACCACCTCCCGCAAGGCGGCGGCGGTGGCCCGGAACGCCTCGATGCCGAGCTTGCCGGCCTCCTTCGGCAGCTGGTTGGTGGCGAAACGGGCGGCGGCGTCGGCGTGGCCGAGGGGCCACAGCGCGGCGGCCAGCCCCGGCAGGTCGGCCGGGCGGTGCAGGTGCGGGGCGCCGCGGGTGGACCAGGCCAGCACCAGGCCGCCGCCGAGCGGGTCGGCGCAGCGCGCGGCCAGGGCCTGGCGGGCCGAGCCGGCCGGCACGTTGGGCACCCCGAGGTCGAGCACGGCCAGGTCATCGACGGTCTTGACGCGCTCGTGCAGGTCGTTGCGCATGATTCGGTACCGCATGACCTGGCCCCGCCCGACACTGCTCATGCTTGTCATTCTCGCCGGTGACGCGGGAGGATCGGTGCGTGGAGGAGCACTTCACCGACGACGAGCTCGCGTTCCTGCGCCACGCCCGGTTCGGGGAGCTGCCGAAGCGGGTCCGGCCGGAGGATCGCGTCGAGCTGGAAGAGACCGAGACCCCGCGCGCCTGGATCGACGTCGGGCCGAGCCAGGAGCAGCAGCGGGCCCTCATTGCGGGAGCCGGCTGACGGTTTCGCACAGGTTGTCCGATCCGCGGCCGGTGGTAGCTGGCTGAATCGAACCTCGTGACCCCGGTTGAGCAATTTGCATATGGCTGGATTACGCCCGCGCTGGCCCTGGCCCTGGCCTTCCTGGGCTGCCTGCTCGGGACGTTCCTGGCCAGCCGCTCCCGGGCGTCCAGCGGCGGCAGCCGGGCCCGGTGGCTGACCCTGTCAGCCGTCGCCATCGGGGGCACCGGGACCTGGGTGCCGCACTTCATGGCGATGCTGGGCCTCGACGTGCCGGTGGGTGCCGTGCGGTACCACGTCGCCACCATGGCGCTCGGGCTCGGCATCGCCGTGGTGGTCTACTGCCTGGGGCTCTACGTCGTCGGCTTCGGCCGGCCGAGCCCGTGGAAGATCCTGCCGGCCGGGCTGCTCACCGGGATCGGCCTGGTCGCCGTCTACGCCACCGGGCCGCTGTCCATGCGGCTGGCCGGGAGGATCGAGTACGAGCCGGGGATCCTGCTGGCCGCGGCCGGCGCGGCGATCGTCGGGGCGACCGTGACCCTGTGGTGTGCCAGCGTCATCCGCGGGACGGGGGCGATGGTGGGCGCCGCGACGATCATGGCGATCACCGTGTGCTGCACGCACTACACGGTCATGGCGGCGGTGCGCATCGAGCCGGCCCCGCCGGCCGAGCCTGTGTCCGGTGTCACAATCTTCGCGATGCTCGTGCCGGTCTGCGTATTCGCCGGGCTGCTGCTCCCGGCGCTGGCGTACAGCACCGTCGGCTTCACCGTGCGCCAGGACACGGCCACGGAGGAGGCGCTGCTGCGGCGGGCGCGGGACATGTACTCCATCGCCACCCTCGCCCGGCCGCACCGGCACCGCAACGCGGAAGGGGACCGCGGCATGGCCACGGTCCCCTCCCAGCAGTGAGCCCCCACCTGCTCACGTGAGCTTTGTTGCCTACTTGAGCTGCGCGGCCGGGTCGGCGGCCACCTGGGTCAGCTTCTCCGGCGTGACCGAGCCGATGAGCACCCGGCCATCGTCGGTGAACAGCACGCTCACCAGCTTGCTGTTGAACGTGCGGCCGCCGTTGCCGGTGGGCAGCTGGCCGATCGCGTCCTGCACCTTCTTGGTGTCGTCCGCGTTCGCGTCCGCCCCGGCGCCGGAGGTCCGCAGCACCAGGACCGAAGTCCAGCCGGTGCCGACGACCGCGGTCTTCGGCTTCTCGCCGGTGGCCCCGGCGTGCTGCTGCTCCTGCTGCTCCTGCGCCGCCTTGGCCGCGCCGTTGCCCTCGGTGACCTTGGTGCCGGCCGGCGGGTTGAACGCGAACTCGGCGTTGTCCGGGCGGGTGAAGCTCACCTGGGTGAACGCGACCTCGAAGGCCGGGTTCGCGGTGCCGCGGGGCAGCACCTGCACCCGCAGCGGCAGCTTCTCCTGGGCGTCGACGGCCAGCCGCACCTCGCCGACCAGCGACGCGGTGTCCCGCGGCCGCAGGACCAGCTCGTAGGCGTTGCGGCCGGCGATCTTCGCCGAGTTGCCGATCGTCACCTGGGTCGTCGGGTCGATCGCCTTGAGCGCCAGGTCGGCGGCCTCCTGCGGCGACGTCGGCAGGTCGGTCGGCGTCGGGCGGGCGCCCGGCTTGTCACCGTCCCCCGGCGAGCCGGTGAAGTGCTGCGCCTCCTTGGCCTGGCTGTCCCAGATCCAGGTGTCGTTGCCGTTGTGAATGATGTCGCTCTGCCCCTGCGTGCCCAGCAGTGACACCCGTGCCTTGTCGGGGCCCGAGTACCACACGCGCAGGGTGTGCTTGCCGGCCACCAGCGACGAGAGCTTGGCGCTCTGGTCGCCGGTCAGCAGCGGGATCGCCGGCAGTCCGAGATCGGCTCGCTCCACCACCGTGCCGGACAGCCCGTCGAGGCGGGCGGTCTGCAGGTCGACGAGTAGCTGCGCGGCGGTGCGCGGCGGCAGATCGGGCTCGGCGGCGACGGCGAGGGTCTTCGCTGCCACGCCAGCACCGACCACAGCGACCGCAGCTGCCGCGGGCACCGCCCACCGAAGGACCGGGCGGGACGTGAAGTTGGACATTGGTACACCTCCTGCCGACCATGTTGCTCGGCCCCGGCTGTGACATCGCTGAGACCGTCTGTGCCGGAGCACAGCCGAGCATGCCACGCTGTTACTCGTGCGGCTGCTGGTGGTTGAGGACGAGATGCGCATGGCCCACGCGCTGCAGCGGGGCCTGCAGGCGGAGGGTTTCGCGGTGGACGTGGCCGGCGACGGCCCGAACGGCCTGGAGATGGCCAGGCACGGCGGCTACGACGCGGTCATCCTCGACATCATGCTGCCCGGGCTGTCGGGCTACCGCGTGGTGCAGACCCTGCGGGCCGAGAAGAACTGGGTCCCGGTGCTCATGCTCTCGGCCAAGGACGGGGAGTACGACCAGGCCGACGGCCTCGACTGCGGCGCCGACGACTACCTGACCAAGCCGTTCTCGTACGTCGTGCTCGTCGCCCGGCTCCGCGCCCTGCTGCGCCGCGGCGCGCCGGAGCGTCCCAGCGTGCTCACCGTCGGCGACCTGACCCTGGACCCGGCCCGGCGCCGGGTGACCAGCGGCGGCGATGAGATCGTGCTCACAGCGCGGGAGTACGCGCTGCTGGAGTACCTCATGCGCCGCCCCGGCCAGGTGGTCTCCAAGACCGAGCTACTCGACCACGTGTGGGACGCCAGCGTCGACACCGCCCCGAACGCCGTCGAGGTCTACGTCGGCTACCTGCGGCGCAAGCTCGGCCGCGACCTGCTGGAGACCGTCCGCGGCGCCGGATATCGGCTTCGCCAATGAAGTGGTGGGCTTCCCTTTCGCTCCGCGGCCGGCTGGTCCTGCTCGGCACCAGCGGGCTCATCGTCGGGCTGGTGATCGCGGGTATGGCCATGGCGACGGCCATGACGTACAGCTTCCGCGGCTCCCTCGACCGCTCCGCCGACGCCACCGTGACCGAGATGGCCGCGCTGCTCGAAGAGGGCGGCCGGCTGCCCGAGCCGCTGCCGGCCCCCTCCAACCAGATCGTGCAGATCCTCGATTCCCAGCGGCGCAGCGTCATCGCCGGCGACTCGAGTGCCGATCTTCTGGTACCGCTGCTGCGCGGCCCCGAGGTCGACCGCGCACTGGACGGCGAGCGGATCGAGGTGCCGGGCGACCGCGCGGTGCAGCCCGACATGCTGCGGGTCACCGCCCGGCAGGTCCCCGACGGCCGGATCGTCCTGGTCGGCTTGCCGCTGGGCGACTACCACCGCAGCCTGGAGCTGTTGCGCAACGCGCTGTGGGTGACGTACCCCGCGCTGGTCCTCGTCCTGGTCCTGATCGCCTGGCGGGTCGTCGGCGCCGCCCTCTCCCCCGTCGACCGCCTGCGCCTGGGCGCCGAGCGGATCACCGGCGCCGCCACCGACGAGCGCCTGCCGGTCCCCCCGTCGTCGGACGAGATCCAGCGTCTGGCCATCACCCTGAACCACATGCTCGACCGGCTGGCCGTCTCCCGCACCCGCCAGCGCTCCTTCATCGCCGACGCCGCCCACGAGCTGCGCAGCCCGCTCGCCTCCATCCGCATCCAGATCGAGGTCGCCCAGAAGCTCGACGACTGGCCCTCGGTGGCCGACGAGATCATCGCCGACCTCGACCGCCTGACCCGCCTGGTCGACGACCTCCTCCTGCTGGCGCGCGCCGACGCCTCCGACGCCCGCCGCGCCGCCCAGGAGCCCGTCGAGCTGCGCACGCTGCTGACCTCGCTGGCCAAGCGCTACGACCGGGTCACCGTGGAGCCGGGCGAGTCCCTCTGGACCGAGGGCGAGCCGGACGCGCTCCTGCGCATGGTGCTGAACCTCGTCGACAACGCCGTGCGCCACGCCCACACCGCCGTGACCCTGGCCGTGGTCGCCGAGGGCCAGTCCGAGGTCCTCGTCACGGTCACCGACGACGGCGAGGGCATCCCGGCCCCCCTCCGCGAACGCGTCTTCGACCGCTTCGCCCGCCTGGACGACGGCCGCGCCCGAGACGCCGGCGGCAGCGGCCTGGGCCTGGCCATCGTCCGCGAGCTGGTACGCCGCCACGGCGGCACGGTCCGCCTGACCGACGCCCGCCCGGGCGTCCGCGCCGAGGTCCGCCTCCCCCGCCTCCCCGACAGCACCATGTGACACCTCGGACCGAAGCTCCCAAGCCGAGGTCCGCCTCCGCAGGTCCCGGCCAGCCTCGCCCGGACCAGACACCTCCGCCAGCCGGCCCGAGACCCCTCCACCCCGCCCCTGGCACCTCCGCCAGCCGGCCCGGAACCCTCCACCCCGACCCGCCCCGGCGCCTCAGCCAGCCAGCCGCTGGCCGGAGCATCCCGCCCCTGACACCTCCGCCAGTTGGCCCGGGACCTCGCCACCGCGACCGGCCCTGGCGCCTCAGCCAACTGGTCCGGGACCTCGCCACCGCGACCAGCCCCGGCGCCTCAGCCAGCCGGCGGCTGGCCACAGCATCTCGGCCACGCTGAACCAGTCGCCCGGCCTGGACCGGTCGCCCCAAACCCCGGCAACCCCGCGTGCCGATCCCCCGTGCCGCGTTCCTGCGCCGCGGGGTCGCTGCAGCGCGACGGCCCGGCGGGCGGGCGGTGCGGTCAGGCGGTGAAGGTGATGTCCTTGGTCGCGACCGTGCCGCCCTTGCGGCCGGGGGCGGTCTGCCAGTCCCAGTACATGTTGGTGTGGGCGACGACCTGGTCGGGGGCCGGCGCGCCCCACTGGCTCAGGTCCTCGGTCGTGTGGGCATCGCCGACCAGGGTGGCGTCGTACCCACGGACCAGGGCGCCGTGCAGGGTCGAGCGGATGCAGGCGTCGGTCTGGGCGCCGGTGACGATCAGGCGGCCGACGCCGCGGGCGGACAGGTGGGACTCGAGGTCGGTGTCCTCGAAGGAGTCGAAGTAGCCCTTGTGCACCAGGGGCTCGGAGTCGAGGCGGGTCAGCTCCGGAACGTGCTGCCAGGCGTCGGAGTCGCGCGGCAGGTTCTCGTCGTGGTGCTGGACCCACACCACCGGCACCTGCTCGGCGCGGGCCTTGTGCAGCAGGGTGTTGATGTTGGCGATCACGGTGTCGCGGTTGTGGGTGCCGTTCACGGTGCCGTTCTGCACGTCGATGACGAGCAGTGCGGTGTTCGGGCGGTTCGGCAGGGTCGTCATGGGCTCCTCCTCGAGGGTTCGTGATCCGGGTCCGAAATCGGGCGGCCGTCATCAAGTCTGGACCAGCGGCCGGTACTCGCCCTCCGTCAGGCCGAAGGTCCAGGCCACGCCCTCGCGGGCGGTGCTGGTCTGCGGGGGCACGCGCAGCCAGTACACCCGGCTCGTGCCGTCCGGCTCCGGGGTGCTGTTCACGACCTCGACCATGGTCAGGGGCTCGTCGTCGGCGAAGGTCACGCGCCACAGGACGCCGGTCTCGTCCGCGGCGACCCGTCGGGCGCCCGCCTCGCGGACATATCGTTCGTACCCGAAGTGCTCCAGCATCACGCGGCGCAGCTCGGCGTTGCGCTCGGCGGCGATCTCGCGGTGGGTCAGGCGGGACAGCCGGTCGACCAGGTCCGAGGGGATCGGCATGCCGCGCCAGGCGTGAATGGCATACCCGTCGCTGTAGTGCAGGGCCGGGGTGTCGGCGGCGTGCAGCCGGCCGAGGTTGTCGCGGTGCAGGGCGTCGGGCCGGTCGGTGAGGATCACGACGTTCGCATACGGCCACCACCACGAGGAGGAGCGGGCCACCCCGGCCAGGCCGGCCAGGAGCTGCACGGCGTGCAGGGCCGCGCCGCCGCCCGCCAGGCCGGACCCGAACGCGCCGACCGGCGCATGAGCAGCAGGCGACGAGCCGCCGGGCGCGCCCGCCCGAACAGCCCCCGCCGGGCCGGCGCTGAAGTCCATGGGAGCGGGCGCCGGCCGAGCAGCCGGCGGCAAGGCCGAAACGGACGCGGCGGCGGAGCCCGACGACCCAGCCGAGCCGGGCGCCCCAACCACGCCGGGCGACCCGGCCGGCCCGGGTGGCGGCGGCACGGACCCCGGTGGCGGGGGCGGGGCGGCGGCGTCGAAGGCGGCGAGCCAGCCCGCGTCGTGCTGGCCGCCCACGGCGTCGAGAAGGACGGCGCGGGCGTGGGCGGGCAGCTCCCCGCGCAGGTGGGTGCGCAGCGGGGTCGCGATGCGGTCGTTGACCAGGCGCCAGACGTCGGCGGCGCAGGCGGACCACAGGACGGCCCAGCCGTCTGGGCCGAGCAGGGCGTGGGCCTCGGCCCGGGCGGCGGCCCACGGGGCGGTGCGGACCGCGTGGCGCACCGACGGGCCGGCGCTGCCGCTCACCGGCGGGCAGCCCAGGGCGCGGAGCTCGGCGGCGATGGCCTCGTCGGCGGGGTCGGGGGCGGCGCCGGGCAGGCCGCGGCGGCCGGTGAGCAGGGCGGCGGCGCGGGCGGCGGCCAGCGGGGAGGCGAACCACACCACGTGGCGGGGCTCGGGAAGGCCGGCCGAGCGATACGCCAGGCGGGCCGCCTCGGTGGCCGCGGCCCGGTCGGCCGGGGCGGTGGACAGGCCGGCGGCCAGCCACTTCGCGGAGACGGCGCCGAGGGCCGCGGCCCGCGACTCGGGGGTGGGGGCGGTAGTCATCGGTCAGCCACATTCCGGTAGGCGCCGGGCGCGCACCCGCGCCGGCGGACGATGCGACGGGGGGCCACGGGAACGAATGCGCGCCGGGTGGCGCAGGACACATCCCCACGCCGGCGAACGATGCGGCGATCGGTGGCGGTCAACGCGGCCAGACGGAGCACGGCGCGGTGGTGAAGGTCGGCGGGCACGACGCGCATCAGTCGGCCACGTAACGGTAGGCGCCGGGGATGTACTCGCGCTGGCGGACCACCCGGTAGGTCCCCGCCGGGATGGTGATCGGCCCGTGCTCCTCGTGGACCACGTGGGCACGGGTGACGATCTTCACGAAGAGCGTGGACGGGTCGTCGGGGACGGTCAGCAGGGCGGTGTCCGGGCCGACGATGACGTGGGCGTGGCCGGTGGCCTCGCCGCGGGCCAGGATCATGCGGCCGGTGCGGTCGCGCGGGGCCGGCACGGCGGTTGCGGGTAGCTGCGTGCCGGGCACGGGGACCAACAGAACGTCACCTTGGCGATACACGGATGTCTCCCCTCGACGGCCATGCGTGAGTGAGCGGCGAAGGAACCGCCGATCACGCGGTGTCGAGCAGGACGATAGACGTGGGGTACGACAATTTTTCGGCCCCGCGCGTCCGGACGTGACGGCCTGATGGACAATGGTTGACGAGCTACAGGAGGGGAGTATTCCCCCGCGACGGTCGTCGTCAGCACGGTGCCTCGGCACCCGGCGCCGTCGGTCATCCCGCGGATGCGGATGGCGGAAGAGACCTCCGGTGTCAACTGCACAGTCCACGCGTCCCCACGGGGTCGGCGTGGCCTGTGGTGTGTCTACCGGAGGTTATTGCACGTGGACGTTGCCGGCTGGATTTGGACAGCGACGCTCGTCGGTCTCGGCGCCGTACTCCTGTTCGATCTCGCGATCGTGGCTCGCCGACCTCACGAGCCGTCCATCAAAGAGTCGACGATCTGGGTGACGGTGTACGTCGCGCTCGCGCTCGCGTTCGGACTGTTCGTGTACGCGATGTGGGGCGGGGCCTACGCCGGGCAGTTCTACGCCGGGTGGCTGACCGAATACAGCCTGTCGGTCGACAACCTGTTCGTCTTCGTGATCATCTTGTCCCGGTTCAAGGTGCCGCGGCAGTACCAGCAGAAGATCTTGTTGATCGGCATCGTGCTGGCGCTGATCATGCGCGGCGCGTTCATCGCCTTGGGGTCGGCGGCGATCAACCGCTTCTCGTGGGTTTTCTACATCTTTGCCGCGTTCCTGGTCTACACGGCGGTCAAGCTCGTGATGCAGGGCGAGACCGACGAGTCGGACTTCAAGGAGAACGCACTGATCCGCTGGTCGCGGCGGGTGCTGCCGATGACGCCGGAGTACCGGGAGTCGCGGCTCACGGCGCGTGACGAGCGCGGCCGCCTGCACATGACGCCGATGATCGTGGTGCTCATCGCGATCGGGACCACCGACCTGATCTTCGCGCTCGACTCGATCCCCGCGATCTTCGGGCTGACCGCCGAGCCCTACCTGGTGTTCACCGCGAACGTGTTCGCGCTGATGGGACTGCGGCAGCTGTATTTCCTGATCGGCGGCCTGCTTGATCGACTGGTGTATCTGTCCATCGGGCTCGCCGCGGTGCTCGGGTTCATCGGCGTGAAGCTCTTCCTCGAGGCGCTCGCGGACAACAACCTTCCGTTCATCAACGACGGGGAGCCCGTCGAGTGGGCGCCGCACATCGGCATCGGGCTGTCACTCGCCGTCATCATCGGCACCCTCGCCATCACCACCGTCGCGTCACTGGTCAAGTCGAGACGGGATTCGCGTGCACAGCGCGCGCAACCGGACAAGACGCGCAATGCTCACTGATGCCCCGGCAGGACTCGCGCTGAGCGCGAATCGGCGCAAGGATGAGGTACCACGGCCGGGCGGGTGATGCATCTTGCACGAAATGACACAGCGGGGATTGATCGTTGCCCCGTCGGTACTGTGCCCATTCCAGCCCCGGATCTCCCCGCACGCGGACGCCGTGCAGCGCTGGTCGCTGCAGTGGGCGACCCGGCACGGCCTGCTGGACCGGCCGGGCGCTCGCCAGGCATTCGCCAAGGCCCGCTTCGCCAACCTCATGGCCCGCGCCCACCCGGACGCCGGCGAGCCCGAGTTACGGCTGGCCACGGCCTGGCTGATCAGCATCTTCGTGCTCGACGACCTGCTGGAGCGGGCGCTGGTGCGCGACCCCGAGCCGGCCCGGGCGGCCGTCGCCGAGGTGGTGCGCCTGTTACGCGACCAGCAGCCGGCCCCGATCCTGGCCACGACGCTGGGCCGGCCGCTGGCCACCGCGCTGGGCGAGGTGTGGCGGCGCACCGAGCCGCGGGTCGGGGCGGCCTGGCGGGAGCGGTTCGTCGGGCACGTCGCGGACTACCTGGCCGGCACGGTCTGGGAGGCCGGCAACCGGGCCGCCGACCGGCCACCGCTGCTGGAGGAGTACCGCCGGATGCGCCACCAGAGCGCGGCCACCGACATGTTCTTCGACCTCATCGAGCCGATGCACGGCGTCGAACTGCCCGCCGGCCTGCTCGGCGACCCGGACTTCGACACCGCCCGGCGGACCGCCGGCACCGTGATCGGGATCTTCAACGACCTGATCTCGTGGCCCAAGGAGGCGGCGGTCGGCGACCACCACAACATCGTCTTCGCGCTGCAGCGCGAGCACCGGCTCGGGCTGGACGAGGCCGTCCAGGCCGCCGTCGCCGAGCACGACGAGCAGGTCGTCGCCTTCCAGGTGGCCCGCGACCGGCTCGAGACGCGGCACTGGGCCGATCAGGCGGCGATCACCGGGATCACCGACCTCGTGCACTGGATCCGCGGCAACCTGGACTGGTCGATGGAGTCGGGCCGTTACGCCCCCGCCGACCTTCCCGGCCCCCGCCAGCCACTGGACTGAGGTGGTACTTCCTGTGCTCGCTCGAGCACAGGAAGTACCACCGGGAATCGATCAGGCGTGCGCCCTCTTGCGCGCGACGCGCTCGCGGTCCTTCTGGTCCAGCATGACCTTCCGGATGCGGATGGCCAGGGGCGTGATCTCCACGCACTCGTCCTCCCGGCAGAACTCGAGCGCCTGCTCCA
This sequence comes from Dactylosporangium sp. NPDC051485, assembly GCF_040682015.1. Taxonomy (NCBI): domain Bacteria; kingdom Bacillati; phylum Actinomycetota; class Actinomycetes; order Micromonosporales; family Micromonosporaceae; genus Dactylosporangium; species Dactylosporangium sp. NPDC051485. The sequence goes on along the minus strand of NZ_JBFAZW010000086.1, from coordinate 31,248 downwards.
GGGACAGCTTGCGGGGCGGGATCAGCTTCTCCGTCTCGTCGGCGGCCGACGAGCGCATGTTCGTGAGCTTCTTCTCCTTGGTGATGTTCACGTCCATGTCGTCGGCGCGGGAGTTCTCCCCGACGATCATGCCCTCGTACACCTCGGTGGTGGGCTCCACGAACATCGAGCCGCGCTCCTGCAGGTTCATCATCGCGAACGGGGTCGCCACGCCCGAGCGGTCGGCGACCAGCGAGCCGGTGGCGCGGGTGCGCAGCTCGCCGAACCAGGGCTCGTAGGACTCGAACACGTGGTGCAGAATGCCGGTGCCGCGGGTGTCGGTGAGGAACTCGGTGCGGAAGCCGATCAGGCCGCGCGCGGGGACCAGCCACTCCATGCGGATCCAGCCGGTGCCGTGGTTGACCATCTGCTCCATGCGCCCCTTGCGGGTGGCCAGCAGCTGGGTGATCGGGCCGAGGTACTCCTCCGGGGCGTCGATCGTGAGCCGCTCGACCGGCTCATGCACCTTGCCGTTGATCTCGCGGGTCACCACCTGCGGCTTGCCGACGGTGAGCTCGTAGCCCTCGCGGCGCATCTGCTCGACCAGGATGGCCAGGGCCAGCTCGCCGCGGCCCTGCACCTCCCAGGCGTCGGGGCGCTCGGTCGGCAGCACGCGCAGCGACACGTTGCCGACCAGCTCGCGCTCCAGCCGGTCCTTGACCAGCCGGGCGGTGACCTTGGCCCCCTTCACCTTGCCGGCCAGCGGCGAGGTGTTGGTGCCGATGGTCATCGAGATGGCCGGCTCGTCGACGGTGATCCGCGGCAGCGCGATCGGGTTCTCGGCGTCGGCCAGGGTGTCGCCGATCATGATGTCGGCGATGCCGGCGACGGCGATGATGTCGCCCGGCCCGGCCTGCTCGGCCGGCTTGCGCTCCAGCGCCTCGGTCATGAGCAGCTCGGAGATGCGCACCGAGGTCTGCGTGCCGTCCTCACGGCACCAGGCCACCGTCTGGCCCTTGCGGATCGTGCCCTGGCGCACCCGGCACAGAGCCAGGCGGCCCAGGAACGGCGAGGCGTCGAGGTTGGTCACGTGGGCCTGCAGCGGGGCGTCCTGCGCGTAGGCGGGCGCCGGGATGGCGTCGAGCAGGGTCTTGAACAGCGGCTGGAGGCTGTCGCTGTCCTCGGGGACGGTGCCGTCCTTGGGCTGGGACAGCGAGGCGATGCCGTCGCGGGCGCACGCGTAGACGATCGGGAACTCGATCTGCTCCTCGTCGGCGTCGAGGTCGAGGAACAGCTCGTAGGTCTCGTCCACGACCTCCTTGATCCGCGCGTCGGGCCGGTCCACCTTGTTGATCACCAGGATGATCGGCATCCGGGCCTTGAGCGCCTTGCGCAGCACGAACCGGGTCTGCGGCAGCGGCCCCTCGCTCGCGTCGACCAGCAGGACGACCCCGTCGACCATGGTCAGGCCGCGCTCGACCTCACCACCGAAGTCGGCGTGGCCGGGCGTGTCGATGATGTTGATGGTCACCGGGTCGCCGCCGTCGCCCGGCACGTACCGAACGGCGGTGTTCTTGGCGAGAATGGTGATGCCCTTCTCGCGCTCGAGGTCCATCGAGTCCATGACCCGGTCGGTGAGCTCGGCGCGTGCGTGGAACGCGCCGGCCTGCCGCAACATCGCGTCGACGAGGGTGGTCTTGCCGTGGTCGACGTGGGCGACGATTGCCACGTTGCGGAGGTCTGAGCGGGTCTGCATATCCCCATTGTTCCAGGCACTCCCGGAGGGCCGTGGACCGCTCCGGGCGATGTGACTTCGCGCGCCGGTACATCGAAACGCGGGGCTGACCACGTCCTTGTTTATGGGTAGCCTGATCGGGCACGGGGGAGGAGACAGGTATCGATGAGCGACGACTTTTACGAAGAGGGCGACACCGCCGAGTTCGCACCGCTTCGGCGCAAGCGCAACTGGGGCATGATCGTGCTGGGCGTCGCCATGGCCGTGGTGCTGGTCGGCTGTGGGGTCATGGCCACCATGCTCAAGGGCAACGACCAGGACAAGCGCCCGGCGGCGGCCGCGCCGAAGGAGTCGAAGGACTGGGCCACGCCGGTCCAGCCGGCCGCGCCGGTGGTGGCGACCACTGAGGCGCCGGCCGCGCTGCCCAGCAGCGGCGCGGCGAAGGTGCCGACGACGACCAAGCCGCCGGCGCCCTCGAAGAAGCCGACGATCGTACTGACCACCCAGGCGCCCGCGCCCAAGCACTCCACGCCGGCCGGGTGCACGCCCAGCCGCGGGCCGAACCAGCTGGCCAAGGCCGAGGTCAAGGGCCTGCTCAACACGGCGGCGGGCACCGCGTTCTGGGGCACGGCGACCAAGGTGGAGTACGCCGACATCCGGGTGCCGGCCCGCCTGCTCTACGCGATCGCGGAGCAGGAGAGCGGCTGGCAGTCCGACATCAAGGCCTGCGACGGCGGCCTGGGCCTCATGCAGATCATGTCCACCACGCAGAGCTTCGTGAACACCCGCTTCGGCAAGAGCTGGGACCGCACCAAGCCCTCGGACAACGTGATGTGCGGCGCGAACTACCTGGCCTGGCTCATCGCCTACTACGGCGACAAGATCGCGGTCAAGAACAACACGGACGCGAACTACGACATCGCGACCAACGCGGAGCTGCTCAAACCGGTCATCTCGGCCTACAACTGGGGCACGGTCGGCGTGGAGCCCGGCGGGCCGTATCCGAACGGGACGTACGTGCAAAACGTCCTCGCCCTGATGGACCACAGCCGGGCGGGCAATTATTAGTCCTCGGAGGTGGAGGGCCCCACGTCGGTGTAGCCGCCGGCGTCGGGGTCCCACTCGAACTGGCGGCCCTCGGAGCCTGCGGTGACGATCCGGCCGAACGCTGGGTAGCGCTCCACCAGCCACTCCAGGTCGGGCATGAGCAGCTCCCCCGCGTCGGCCAGCTGCTCGTCGGTCTCGTCGCCGACCAGCAGGTTCCAGCCGCTGGCCCGCCGGCCGTCGGGGGTGGCCGGAAGCGTGGCGTCCTCCGGGTCGTGGTACACGTAGCCGGGGGTCAGCGACTCGTCCTCCACCAGGCGCCGGGACGCGAACGCGATCAAGTAACCCATGCCGACCAGTATGGCCTCGCCCGCTGGGGCCGGCCGAGGAGGACCCATGCCCACGCCGCCGGACGACCACCGCGCCGTCGCCGCCCGCTTCACGCAGGTCGTCGAGGGCACCACCGACTGGTCCGCCCCGGCGCCCTGCGACGGCTGGACGGCCCGGGACGTCGTCGCTCACCTCGTCGGGTGGCTGCCCCCCTTCCTGCGTTCCGGGGCCGGGATCGAGCTGCCGGCCGGCCCGCCGGTCGAGTCCGACCCGGCCGGGGCCTGGCGGGCGCACGCCGCCGCCGTCCAAGCCGTCCTCGACGACCCGGCGAGCGACTCGGTCACCTTCGCCAACCCGCACACCGGCACGATGCCCCTGCCCGCGGCGATCTCGGCCTTCTACACCTCCGACGTGTTCCTGCACACCTGGGACCTGGCACGGGCCACCGGGCAGGACGAGCGCCTCGACCGGCAGCGCTGCGCGCAGATGCTGGAGGACATGCGGCCGATGGAGGAGCCGATGCGCGCCAGCGGCCAGTTCGGCCCAGCCGTCACCGTCCCCGACGACGCCGACCCGCAGACCCGGCTGCTCGCTTTCATCGGCCGCCGGCCCTGATCGCGGCGGGGATCCGCTCCAGCACGCCGCCCTCGAACACCTCGTACAGCGGCAGCGTCCGCAGGTGGACGTAGCCGATGTGGCAGTCGCAGGCCGCCTTCGGGCAGGGGCGCGGGCCCCGGCGGGCCGCCCACGAGCCGTCGTAGAGGTTGCCCAGCGGCTCGGCGACGAAGTGGCAGCGGCGGACCGTCCCGTCGCCGAAGACCGAGATCACCTCGTCGCCGGTGCGGCAGTCCCGGCCCAGGGACGCGTGCGGGCGGACGCTGTAGCCGAAGAGCGGGTCGAGCGCGGTCCAGGCCGCCTCCTCCTCGGCGGTGTAGGCGTGCCCGTCGGCCGCGTTCACCCAGAGGTACACCTCGGGCGGCAGCCGGCTCCTCAGCTCCCTGGCCGGGCCGAGGTGCTCCGGCAGCCCGACGACGCCGACCGAGTGCCGCACGCCGTGGCGGTGCAGGGTGGCGCACGCGGCCAGGAAGCGCTCCGGGGTCGTCTGGCCCGGGTGGTACGTGCACCAGAGCGCCAGCCGCGACCGATCCGCGTCGGCGACCCAGCCCAGCCGGCCGGACAGGTTCGTCTGGATCGCGGCCCGTCCCACGTGCGGCAGGTGGGACAGCTCGACGAGCGCCTCGCGGTACCACGATCGGGTGAGCCCCTCCCCCCAGGGCGTGAACAGCACCTCGATCGGCTCGTCGGCGGCCCGCACCCAGTCGACGAACCGCCGCAGCGCCGCCCGGTCCGCACGTAGCCGCTCGGGCGGGTCGCGGCGCTTGGCGAACGGGCAGTACGGGCAGTCGTAGTTGCAGCTGGCGAGCGGGCCGCGGTAGAGGATCCTCATCGCGTCACGTGCCCCGCCATGGCCGCGCGGACGCCGGCCGAGATCAGCCACGGGCCGATCGCGTCGGAGTGGGCGAGGCCCTGCGCGGTGAGCCGGTGCCCGTCGACGTAGCCCGCGTCGCGCAGCCGGGACAGGGCCGGGAAGTCCTCGTCGACGCCGGTGCCGAACCGGGCCGCATACCGCCCGGCGTCGAGCCCCTCGGCCCGCAGCAGCGACTTGAGCAGCCAGCGGCGGCGCTGCTCGGCCCCGCCCAGCGCGAACCCGACCTCGGCGAAGGCGAAGTCGTCCTCCGGGCGGGCCAGGTAGTCCTCGATGATGGCGCGGACGGGCCGGACCCCGACCGCGTAGTCGAACGAGTAGTGCAGCGCGGTGGTGTAGGAGCGTGCCCCGCAGCCGAGGCCAATCATGCCGTCGTCCTGGCAGCAGTACTGCGGGCCCTCGACCGGCGCCCCGGCCCGCCGGAACTGCCGCATCGACAGCTGCTCGTACCCCTCGGCGGCGAGCCGGGCGGCCGCGTGCCGGTAGAGCGCGAGCCGCTGGGCGTCCCAGTCCGGATCGCTCGGCGTCGGGTCGCCCCGCCGCCCGAGGCCGGTCAGCGGCCGGACGTACAGCGGGTAGAGGTACAGCTCCTCCGGGGCCCAGGCGAGCGCGGCGGTCAGCGACTCGTCCCACGTCCGCCGGGTCTGCCCCGGGATCCCGTAGATCAGGTCGATGTTGAGCTCCGCGGGGCCGGCGGCCCGGATCGCGCCCAGCGCCCGCTCGACCTCGGCGCGCCGCTGCGGCCGGCCGGCCGCGCGCGCCTCGGCGTCGAGGAAGCTCTGCACGCCGATGCTGATCCGGGTGGCGCCCCGATCCATCAGCACCGCGAGCCGGTCGGGGGTGGCGGTGGCCGGGGAGGTCTCCACCGAGGTCGGCACCCGCGTGAGCCCGGCGGCCTCCTGCAGCAGGTCGAAGAGCTCGGTCAGCTCGGCCGCGGTCAGGTACGTCGGGGTGCCGCCCCCGATCGCCGCCCGCGCGAAGCGGGCACCGGGCAGCGCGTCGGCGACCTGGCGGGCCTGCCGGCGCAGCTGGGCCAGGTAGGCCGCGGCGTGCCCCTCCGGCGGGTTGGCCCGGGTGAACAGGTTGCAGAAGCCGCAGCGCATCTCGCAGAAGGGCACGTGCGCGTAGAGGAACAGGGCGCCGGTGTCCTCGCCGGCCCACACGTCGGCCAGCCGCGGGCGCGGGTCGAGCGGGCGGTAGGCGGTCTTGTGCGGGTACGCGTACAGGTACCCCTGGTACGGCGGGCCGAGGTTCACCATGCGTCCGCCTCCAGCGTGAACTCGGCGTAGGGCACGGTCCACACGACCTCGTGGGCGATCCGGTGCCCGGTGTGGCCGTCCTCGCCGTAGGCGGTGCCGTGGTCGCTGCACAGGATCACCCGGCACGGGCGGCCGCGGGACGTGGCCAGGCGCAGCAGCGTCGGCAGGTGCGCGTCGACGTACTCCAGCGCGGCCCCGTGCGAGGCCGGCCCGTCCTGCGCCGCGCCCGGCAGGTAGTGCCGGTTCGGCTGGTGCAGCGCGGCGACGTTGACGAACGTGAACAGCGGCCGGTCGCGCGGCATGACCTGGGCGAGCCTGTCCAGCTGGGCCTCGAAGCAGGCCGGGTTGGTGACGCCGAACTCGGGGGTCCAGTGCGCCTCGTCGAACAGCGCGGGCAGCACCCGGCCCTGCGGCGAGGTCATGGCGAAGAACCCGACGCCCCCGAGGCAGATGGTGTGGTAGCCCTCGGCGCGCAGCCCGGTGACCACGTCGGGCGCCTCAAAGACCCAGGTGTCGGGGCCGATCGTGGAGGCGCCCGGGAACCTCGCCGCGAACGCCCGCTCGTGCGGGCCCGGGGCCACCGGGGTGGGCAGGAAGCCGCCGAAGAAGGCGTGATGGGCCGCATACGTGAACGACGCCGGGGTGTGCCGCCGCTCCCACTCCCCGCCCGGCAGCGCCCGGGCCAGGTTGGGGGTGCGGCCGGCGGCGAGCAGCTCGGCGGCGACGTCGTAGCGCAGCGTGTCGAGCGTGACGAAGAGCAGGTCGTGGCTGCCCAGCAGCGACTTCACCGCGCCGCCACCTCCGCCGCACGGGCCGCGACGGGTGCTTGCAGCAGCGCCGCCACCTCCGCCGCGTAGGTGTCGCGGCCGGCGACCAGCAGGCCCGGCAGCAGGTCGCCGAACGCGTTGACCTCGGCCACCGCCACCTTCTCGAAGCCCGGCGCCAGCATCAGGTCGACGCCGACGTGCAGGCTGCCCGGGAAGCAGGCCGCGGCCCGCTCGCAGGTCGCCATCGCCGCCGCCCAGCGCTCCCGCCCCACCGCGGACCGGATCGCGGCCAGGTCGCCGCGGGCGTTGCCGAGGTGCAGGTTGGTCAGCGGGGTGCGGCTGGTCCGGGCCACCACGTGGGCGGCCCGCCCGGCGATGACGACGACCCGCAGGTCGAACACCCGCCCGGCGTGGTCCGCCTTCGGGAACCAGCGCTCGACGTGCAGCCCGTCGGCGCCGAGCCGGTCGATGATCGCGGCCACCTCCCGCTCGCCGGTGTAGTGGTGGACCCGCAGCTCGTTGAAGAGCCGGCCGCCGTCCAGCGCGGCCGACGTGTAGGCGCTGACCCGGCCGCGGTGCATCGCGAGGGCGACGACACCGGAGGCCGAGCTGCCGTGGGCCGGCTTGACGAACACGCGGCCCCACCCGGCGTCGCGGACCTGCCCGTAGCCATCTGCGGCGAACCCGTCGGGGACCGGCACGCCGTGCGCACGCAGCCGGGCGTGGCAGCGACGCTTGTCGAACAGGACCGCGAGGTCGTCGACCGGGTTGAGCAGCCGGCCGGTGACCCGCTCGGCGACCCGGCGGGCGGCGGCCAGGAACCCCCGATACCAGGCGGCGAGGCCGATGATCTCGCCGTGCGCCGCCGGGGCTGGCACGCCCCGCAGCAGCCGGTCGACCTCGGCGTCCTCCCCCGGCGACTCCAGCCGCACCGTGGAGCCGGGCGCGAGGGCGAAGTCGCCGGCGCACACGTCGCGCCAGTCGACGAACGCCGGCTCGCCCAGCCCCGCCGCGACCGCGGCGGCCCGGAACAGCTCCACCCGCCGGTGGCCCCGGATCCCGACGACGCTCAGCGCGGTCATCGCCGCTACTCCGTCACCGACACGTAGCGGTCGCCGTCGTCGGCCTGCTGCTCGTCGCTGGTGTCGACCCTGACCCCGGGCAGCTCCTCGCCGAAGCGGGCGGCGACGTCGCCGGAGATGAAGTGGTGGGACAGGTTCAGGGCCCGCAGGTGGGTGAGCGGCTGGCCGAGCAGCAGCGCCTCGGCGCCCGCGTCGGACAGCGCCCCCAGCGACAGGTCCAGCTCCTCCAGCCGGGCCACCACCGGCGCGCCGGCCAGGGCGCCGGCGAGATCGTCGGCGATCTCAGCGTTGCGCAGCGCCAGCCGGCGCAGGGCCGGCAGCTCGGTCCCGTTGAGAATCGGGGCGAGGTCGGCGACGGTGGCGTCGCCGCCGTACATCTGCACGCCCAGCCACAGCTCCAGCGCCTCGAGGGCCGGGAACGACGAGTCGGCGAAGCCGCGCACGAACTCGGCCGGCAGCCCACCGGCCTCGACCGCCAGCTCCCGCAGCCGCCGGTGGCGCACCGGGGACATCTGCAGGCCTTCGGAGCCGCGGATCCGAAGGATCTCCAGGCGCGGGAACGCGGCCAGCAGTGGCGAGACGTCGCCGTGATGAATCCAGGAGATCTCGCACTCCTCGTAGGTCATCTCCCCCACGAAGAGGGCCCGCAGGCGCGGCAGCCGGTCGCGGGCGGCGATGAGCAGGTCCAGCGGCGCCGGTTCCTCGTAGGGCGAGCCCCATTCGCCGATGACCAGGGCCTCGATCGTGCCGCCGCCGACGGTGTCGAGGAGCAGGCCGAGCTCCTCGGCGAAGCGGTCCTTGTCCGCGTCGTAGTCCACTGAGAGGCGCCAGGCCACCTCGCGGGGGCGCTCGCCGCGCCGGAAGTCGCGCACTGCAAGCCCGCCGAAGGTGGTGATGTGGGAACCGATCGCCATGGCGCGGACGTTAGCAGGACCCCCCGACAATTCTGGTGGAGCCGCTCGTCGCAGGCCTGCACGGGCGCGGCTCGACCCACGCCACCCCGCGCGCGGCAAGCCCGTCGCGGGGTCCTCGAGCCGCACAGACCAGCCACTCGAGCACGGTCTACCCTTGCTGGATGGTTCTGGAAGTCGCACTTATCGACGTGCTCGAAGGCCGCGAGGACGAGTTCGCCGCCGCGTACCGCAAGGCCCACGACATTCTCGCCACCACCCCGGGCCTGCGCTCGGTGCGCATGACCCAGGGTATCGAGAGCCCGTCGCGATTCGTGCTGCTCGTCGAGTGGGACTCGGTCGACGCGCACCTGGACAACTTCCGCGCCACCGACCGGTTCACGCAGTGGCGCGCGCTCATCGGGCCGTTCTTCGACGGCGCGCCCCGCGTCGAGCACTTCACCGACGTCGAGGCCTAATCGCCCGTCTTCCGGTAGACGACGTAGTCGAGGTTCGCCGAGTACAGGGCGCCGGGGACCGCTTCGCCGGCTCGGGTCATGAACCAGGCGTAGCGGCCCTCGCTCGTGCGCACGCACACCTTCGAGCCCGGCACCAGCGCCGTCAGGGCGATCTGGCCGGTCCAGCCGGTTTCCGGCACGGCCGTGCAGGCGGCCAGCGAGGGCGTGTCGCCGCCGGGCAGCGCGGCGAACTTGGCCCCGTTGGCCGCGGACAGGCCCAGGGCGCTCGCGGTGGCGTCGGCGCCGGCGACCTGCTTCTGACCGGTGTCGAAGTCGTAGGCGTCGTCGGGCTGCCCGGCCACGATCGCCAGCTGGGCCGTGCCCGAGCGCAGGATCCCGGTGCCCGGTGACCCGCTCGAGCTCGGGTCGGCGCTCGCCGCGGCGCCGCCGGCCCGGCCGCTCGGATCGCCGGCGGCCGCCGGCATCGCCGTCGTCGGCTCGATCGCCGGCGTGGTCACCGCGGACGAGTCAGCGCCGTCCGTGCTCGACTTGTCACGCGTCGCCAGCACCCCACCGACGGTCGCGATGACCAGCACGATCAGCCCGATGAGGAGCGCCGCCACGCGCCAGCCCCGGTTGCCCTGCGGCACCGCCTCCGGCCGCTCCGGGGGTGGCTCCGCCGGGGCGGCGGGCGGGGTCGCCGGGGCGTCCTGCGTCGGCCCGGGCTGGCGCGGCACGACCGCGTAGGCGGACGTGGGCCAGCCGGAACCGCCGTCCAGCGGCGAGTCGGACATCCAGCCGCGACGGCTCCTGGGCGGCGGGGGTGGCGACCCGTTCACCTGGTCGTGACTGTGCTCCGTCGGCGAATCGTGCCGTGGGGGGTGTCCCGGCTCCATGCAGCGTGTCCTTCTGGTCCTGGCAGATGTGCAGTTGCCCGGCAGAGTATCGCTGACCACCCACGACTCGCGCCACGGCGGAACGGCCCGTCAGCGGGCCAGCATTTGGGCGACCGCGCTCGCCCCCGCCGCCGTGTACCAGCCGCTCACGGCCAGCATGCCCAGCACCGCGACGCCCACGAACAGGGCCCGCGTGTCCGGGTTCGGGCGCATCCGGGCGCTGTGCCGTGCGCGCCGGCGGCGGGTCGTCGCCGGGTCGCTACCCTCCGCGATGCATCCAGCCCAATCGCGGCGTGCCAGGCCCGGCCGGCCCAGGCTGTGTCGCCCCACTGTCATGATCGCCCCCGAATTTTCGCCTGAGTCGGAAGGTATCTTGACAAACCACCCAATCCGTGCCGACCACGCCGGGCGGACCCCGGACGCCGCGCCCGATTCACCTTCCGGTGTGATGGTGGCCATGAAGATGGTGGGGCTGACCGGCGGAATCGGGGCGGGAAAGAGCGCGGTGGCCTCCCGCCTCGCCGCGCTCGGCGCGGTGATCGTGGACGCCGACCGGCTGGCCCGCGAGGTGGTCAAGCCCGGGACGGAGGGGCTGGCCCGGGTGGCCGAGGAGTTCGGGCCCTCGGTGCTCGCGGCGGACGGGTCGCTGGATCGGGCGGCCCTGGCCCGGATCGTCTTCGCCGACGACGACGCGCGACGGCGCCTGGAGGCGATCACCCATCCGCTGGTGCGCGCGCGGACGGCGCAGCTGGTGGCGGCCGCGCCCGAGGACGCAGTGGTGGTCAACGACGTGCCGCTCATCGTGGAGAAGGGCATGGCCGGCCTCTACGAGCTGGTCATCGTCGTCTTCGCGTCGATCGAGACCCGGCTGGCCCGCCTGGCCGGGCGGCGCGGGATGACGCGCGAGGAGGCGCTGGCCCGCATCGCCAAGCAGGCCACGGACGAGGAGCGCCGGGCCGTGGCGGACATCGCGATCGACAACGACGGGACGCCCGAGGAACTGGATCGCGCGGTCGCCGCGGCCTGGGAGCGCATCAGGTCCGACTGATGCCGTTATTGCCGCAGTTGTACGTCATGTGCCGGCGGCCGGGCCCGAGACGTACGACTGGAGGGTTTTCTGGGGTTTGTGCCCGGTGCGCAGGGGCGCTCGCGGCGGCCGGTCGCGCGATGCGCGCGAACCCTCCGCGGTGCGCTCGCCGGCCGTGACGGGCCGGGGCTGCAACCGGGGCCCGGGAGGACCCGCGTGATGGGCGGGCCGGCTCTCCGGGCGGCCGCCGCGAGCGGCCTACGGCAATAACCGTAGCCCGGTGATGTTTCCCACACAATCGTCAAGCTGAATACGATCGAGTACCCAGGGCGAGCGCCCGAAAGTTGTCATACCCCCCGCGTACGGTTGTGGCATGGCGCTCGACATCCCACGCTTGGACCGCCGTTTCGAGGTGGTCAGCGAGTACAAGCCCTCCGGCGACCAGCCCGCGGCGATCGACGCGCTCGCCAAGCGGGTGCGGGCCGGCGACCGGCACACGGTGCTGCTCGGCGCGACCGGCACCGGCAAGAGCGCGACCACGGCCTGGCTGGTGGAGCGGCTGCAGCGCCCGACGCTCGTGCTCGCCCACAACAAGACCCTGGCCGCGCAGCTGGCCAAGGAGTTCCGCGACCTGATGCCGCACAACGCGGTCGAATACTTCGTCAGCTACTACGACTACTACCAGCCCGAGGCCTACATCCCGCAGACCGACACCTACATCGAGAAGGACTCGTCGGTCAACGAGGAGGTCGAGCGGCTGCGGCACTCGGCGACGATGAGCCTGCTGACCCGGCGCGACGTGATCGTGGTCGCGACCGTGTCCGCGATCTACGGCCTGGGCACGCCCGAGGAGTATCTCGACCGGGCGGCCAAGGCCAGCGTCGGCGAGGAGATCGACCGGGACAAGCTGCTGCGGCGCCTGGTCGACATCCAATACACGCGCAACGACCTCGCGTTCAACCGCGGCACGTTCCGGGTGCGCGGCGACACGCTGGAGATCATCCCGGCCTACGAGGAGCTCGCGATCCGCATCGAGTTCTTCGGCGACGAGATCGAGCGCCTGTCGTATCTGCACCCGCTGACCGGCGACGAGATCCGCCAGACGGACTCGCTGCTGATCTTCCCCGCCACGCACTACGCGGCCGGTCCGGAGCGCATGGAGCGGGCGATCGCCGCGATCGAGGTCGAGCTCGAGGAGCGCCTGGCCGAGCTCGACCGCGAGGGCAAGCTGCTGGAGGCGCAGCGGCTGCGGATGCGGACCACCTACGACGTCGAGATGATGCGCCAGGTCGGGTTCTGCAACGGCATCGAGAACTACTCGCGCCACATCGACGGGCGCGAGGCCGGCAGCCCGCCGCACTGCCTGCTCGACTACTTCCCGGACGACTTCCTGACCGTCATCGACGAGTCGCACGCCACCGTGCCGCAGATCGGCGGCATGTATGAGGGCGACGCCTCCCGCAAGCGCACGCTCGTCGAGCACGGGTTCCGGCTGCCGAGCGCCCAGGACAACCGGCCGCTGCGCTTCGACGAGTTCGAGGAGCGGGTGGGGCAGACGGTGTACCTGTCGGCCACCCCCGGCCCGTGGGAGCTGGGCAAGACGCAGGGCGAGTTCGTGGAGCAGGTGATCCGCCCGACCGGCCTGATCGACCCCGAGGTGGTGCTCAAGCCGACCAAGGGCCAGATCGACGACCTCATGCACGAGATCAAGCTGCGCACCGAGCGCGACGAGCGGGTCCTGGTCACGACGCTGACCAAGAAGATGGCCGAGGACCTCACCGACTACCTGCTCGAGCACGGCATCCGGGTGCGCTACCTGCACTCCGAGGTCGACACGCTGCGCCGGGTGGAGCTGCTGCGGGAGCTGCGCCGCGGCGAGTTCGACGTGCTCGTCGGCATCAACCTGCTGCGCGAGGGCCTCGACCTGCCCGAGGTGAGCCTGGTGGCGATCCTCGACGCGGACAAGGAGGGCTTCCTGCGCTCGGGGACCAGCCTCATCCAGACGATCGGCCGCGCGGCCCGCAACGTGTCCGGCCAGGTCCACATGTATGCCGACAAGATGACCCCGTCGATGGCCCTGGCGATCGACGAGACCAACCGCCGCCGCGAGAAGCAGGTGGCCTACAACAAGGCCAACGGGATCGACCCGCAGCCGCTGCGCAAGAAGCTCGGCGACATCCTCGACGACATCTACCGCGAGGCCGAGGACACGGCGGGCGCGGTGAGCGGCCACGGGCCGGGCGGCGCGGTGGTCATCGGCGGCGGGCGGCAGATGAGCCGGGGCAAGTCGCCGGAGAACACGCGGGCGCGGCAGAAGGGCGGCGGGACGAAGGGGCAGACGACCGCGGCCGGGTCGGCGCCGGCGCGGGCCGGGATGGCCCGGGCGGAGCTGGCGACGCTGATCCAGGACCTCAACGAGCAGATGCTGGGCGCGGCCCGGGAGCTGCAGTTCGAGCTGGCGGCACGGCTGCGCGACGAGGTGGCGGAGCTGAAGAAGGAGCTGCGGGCGATGGACGTCGCCGGCGTGAAGTAGCGGCGCTCATCGGAGCGTGCGGGACCGCCGGCCGGCTCGCGGAGGCGCTCGCCGCGCCGATGCGCCTGGGCGGCCAGGTCGTCACGGGGGGCCGGGTCGCGTGCCCCCTCGGACGTCCGGGGCGGCGCGCTACTTGAGCATCTCGGTCCAGGGCTCGATGCCGGCGACGGTCAGGTGGGAGCCCATTCAGGGATCCTGCTCGAAGCGCGTGCGGACGGCCTGCTCCGAGGGGGCGTCGACGACTCGGTACTCGTCGGAGCGCCACCGCCGCGCAGGCACCGGCCGTGAGCCGCCGGACGGCCCGGGCGACCGTCGGCCCAGTGATAGTCGTCGTCGCCACGGGCGGAGATCACAGCCGGAGTCCGGCCGCTCGACTGGCCTGAAGATGCTCCCTGCGGCCCGCTGGGGCCGCGACGCTGCGGTCCGCTACCCGGCCGCCCGCAGCGAGCGGCCGGCTCAGCTCCTTGGGGGCGTCGCGGCGGTGGGTTCTGCTCGGCCAGTCCGGCGCCCAGGGCGGGTGGCTGGCCCGCCTCACCTCGCGGCCGGCCGGGTGCCGACGGGTCTGTCAGAGCCGATCACCCACCATGAGGCTGGTCGCCGAACAGCGGCGGCGACAGGTGCCGGCCGGATCCGGCGGGTTCGTCAGAGCCGATCACCCGCCATGAGGCCGGTGGCCGAGCAGCGGCGGCGACAGGCGGCGGCCGGTTTCGACGGTGGTGGCGGGTGATGGCCGGCGGAGACGGAGAGGCCCCGGTCCCTTGCGGGACCGGGGCCTCTCTCAGGACTGGCTAACCGGCTGGCCGGTCAGTTCAGCTCTTGCCGCCGGCGAGCTTCTCGCGCAGAGCGGCGAGGGCCTCGTCGGTGGCCAGGGTGCCGGACGGCTCCTCCGGGGCGCGGGCGGCCGTCGGGGTCGACGACGTGACCGAGCCGGTGGCCGGGGCGGCCGCGGCGGGCTCCGCCGTGGCGTCGGCCTGGCGGGCCGTCTGGACCTGCTTGGTGTGGGCCTCCCAGCGCTGGCGGGCCTCAGCGTACTGCTGCTCCCACGCCTCGCGCTGCTTCTCGAAGCCGGGCATCCACTCGGCGGTCTCCGGGTCGAAGCCCTCCGGGTAGATGTAGTTGCCCTGCTCGTCGTAGGTGGCCGACATGCCGTAGAGGGTCGGGTCGAAGTGCTCCTCGCCCTCGACGAAGCCCTCGTTGGCCTGCTTGAGCGACAGCGAGATGCGGCGGCGCTCCAGGTCGATGTCGATGACCTTGACCATGACGTCCGAGCCGACCTGGACGACCTGCTCCGGGATCTCCACGTGGCGCTCGGCCAGCTCGGAGATGTGGACCAGGCCCTCGATGCCGTCGTCGACGCGGACGAAGGCGCCGAACGGGACGAGCTTGGTGACCTTACCCGGCACGATCTGCTGGATCGCGTGGGTGCGGGCGAACTGACGCCACGGGTCCTCCTGGGTCGCCTTCAGCGACAGGGAGACGCGCTCACGGTCCAGATCGACGTCGAGGACCTCGACCTCCACCTCCTGGCCGACCTCAACCACCTCGGACGGGTGGTCGATGTGCTTCCAGGACAGCTCGGAGACGTGGACCAGGCCGTCGACACCACCGAGGTCGACGAACGCACCGAAGTTGACGATCGAGGACACGACGCCCTTGCGGACCTGGCCCTTCTGCAGCTTGTGCAGGAACTCGGTCCGGACCTCGGACTGGGTCTGCTCGAGGTAGGCGCGGCGGGACAGGACCACGTTGTTGCGGTTCTTGTCCAGCTCGATGATCTTCGCCTCGAGCTCGCGGCCCACATACGGCTGCAGGTCGCGCACCCGGCGCATCTCGACGAGCGACGCGGGCAGGAAGCCGCGCAGGCCGATGTCGAGGATGAGACCGCCCTTGACGACCTCGATGACCGAGCCGCGGACGACGCCGTCGTCCTCCTTGATCTTCTCGATGGTGCCCCACGCGCGCTCGTACTGCGCACGCTTCTTCGAGAGGATCAGGCGGCCTTCCTTGTCCTCCTTCTGCAGGACCAGGGCCTCGATGTGGTCACCGACCGACACGACCTCAGCAGGGTCGACATCATGCTTGATCGACAGCTCGCGCGAGGGGATGACACCCTCGGTCTTGTAGCCGATGTCGAGCAGGACCTCGTCCCGATCGACCTTGACGACGGTTCCTTCGACGATGTCGCCGTCATTGAAGTACTTGATGGTCTCGTCGATCGCGGCGAGGAACGCTTCCTCGGAACCGAGGTCGTCGATAGTGACCTTGTTGCTGCTGGCGCTCGAGGTGGCCTCGATGCTGCTCGTCATGTGGGCTGTTGCTCCGGTCGGTGGATTTGCCTGGTGAACCTGCGCGCTCCCGCGGACCCGTCGTCGGGCACAACCCGCCTGTCACATTGCAGGATCAGTGCATTGGAAGCGCTCAGGATGTGTTCGGCGACCGTGAGCCTGCTCCATGCCGAGGCGCACAAACCCACGAGTGCACCGATCAGCCTACCCTGCGCAATACCACATGGTCCAACCCTCCCCCAGACCCGATCTGCCGACTTCGTCAGGGCCTAACGTTGCTCCCCATGGAATCGTCACCTGACGCAGGCGTCACACGACGCGCCGTGAGCCCTTCCGAGAGCCGCCGCGCGAGCCGGGGCTGGTGGGATGCCGACGCGGACGCGTACCAGGCCGAACACGGTTCCTTCCTCGGCGAGGTGGACTTCGTGTGGTGCCCGGAAGGCCTGCGTGAGGCCGATGCGCGCCTGCTCGGCGAGGTGACCGGCCGCCGCATCCTGGAGATCGGCTGCGGCGCCGCGTCCTGCTCACGGTGGCTGCACAAGGAGGGTGCGAGCGTCGTCGCGGCCGATCTCTCCGCCGGCATGCTCCGCCACGCGCGCACCGGCAACACCCGTTCGGGTGTCGAGGTGCCGCTCCTGCAGGCCGACGCGAGCGCCCTGCCGTTC
The DNA here is from genome assembly GCF_040682015.1 of Dactylosporangium sp. NPDC051485. NCBI lineage: Bacteria > Bacillati > Actinomycetota > Actinomycetes > Micromonosporales > Micromonosporaceae > Dactylosporangium > Dactylosporangium sp. NPDC051485. The sequence continues at coordinate 14,812 of NZ_JBFAZW010000086.1, read as the reverse complement.
GCCGAGGGCGTATTCGACATCGTCTGCACGGCCTTCGGCGCGATCCCGTTCGTGGCCGACTCGGCCCGGGTCATGCGCGAGGTCCACCGCGTCCTGCGCCCCGGCGGCCGCTGGGCGTTCTCGATCACCCACCCGATGCGCTGGGTCTTCCTGGACGACCCGGGCGAGGGCGGCCTGGTCGCCGTCCACTCGTACTTCGACCGCCGCGCGTACGTCGAGGAGGACGAGCGCCACGTCCCGACCTACGTCGAGCAGCACCGCACCCTGGGCGACCGCATCCGCGAACTGGTCGGCACTGGCTTCGTCCTCAGCGACCTGATCGAGCCGGAATGGCCCAACGGCCACGAGGCGACCTGGGGCCAGTGGAGCCCCCTGCGCGGCCGGATCTTCCCTGGCACCGCGATCTTCATCGCTACCAAACCCGCCTGAAACGGAAATTCCGGCCGCCACAACGCCACCGGAAATATCACCCGCGTTGCCGAAACCCCGCAGCGCGGGACCCTTCACTACCCCGGCGCACCAACAGGTGATCCGCGAATTCTCGCGTTTCGGACATTTAGCATTTTCAGCCCGACAGGCGAAAAATCCGATAAGTCGTGGCGCGGAGCGCCCGACTTATCGAAACAACTCCGATCGACTCGAAACAGCATCGGGCAGGCCGGGGCAGCCCGAGCCCGAAGCAGCGCCCGCCACGTAACGAGCCAACGCCCAGCGGAGGCCGCGGGAAGCGGCGACCCCCTGCGCGGGGACAAACTCCCGACCTGGTCGAAACCGCAGAATCACCCACGAAAGCACCCAAGGGGACGTCCAGCGACTCCACCGCCGGGAACCCGCCCCGGGCCGTCGGAAGGCGGGCCGCCACGGAGGCGCACCCGCTGGAGAAGCCAGCGCGGAGACGGGCGCCGCTGAAATGAGCTCACCGCCCCGGCCGGGATTCGGCGCCCGCGGGCGGGCTCGCCGCTGCGGCAGGGTAGGGCGGGCACCGCAAAGGCGGGCTCCCGCAGCGGCAAGACAGTGTCACCGCGGAGGCGGGCTCGCCACAGCGGCGACAGAGGAGCGCTACGAAGGCGGGCCCGCCACAGCAGCAAGGGAAAGGCGCTGCCGAGGCGGGCTCGCGTGACGACAAGGGAGAGGCGCTGCGGAGGCGGCTGCCGCAGCGGCAAGGAGGAACGCTGCGGCAGCCGGCTCGCCGCGACGGCCGAGGTGGGCGTCGCGGCGAGCCGGGGGCCGGGCGGGTCAGTGGTCGGCGGCGTTCCAGTCGCGGCCGATGCCGACCGAGACGCCCAGGGGGACGTCCAGGGGGTAGGCGGCGCCCATTTCCGTGCGGACCAGGGACTCGACGGTCTCGCGTTCGCCCGCGGCGACCTCGAAGACGAGTTCGTCGTGGACCTGCAGGAGCATGCGGGAGCGCAGGCCGGCGGTGCGCAGGGCCTGGTCGACGCGGAGCATCGCGACCTTGATGATGTCGGCGGCGGAGCCCTGGATCGGGGCGTTGAGGGCCATGCGCTCGGCCATCTCGCGGCGCTGGCGGTTGTCGCTGTTGAGGTCGGGGAGGTAGCGGCGGCGGCCCAGGACCGTCTCCGTGTAGCCGTCGCGGCGGGCCTGGGCGACGATCTGGCGCAGGTAGTCGCGGACGCCGCCGAAGGTGGCGAAGTACTCCTCCATGAGGACCGTGGCCTCGGCCGGGGTGATGCCGAGCTGGGTGCCGAGGCCGTAGGAGGACAGGCCGTAGGCGAGGCCGTAGTTCATCGCCTTGATCTTGCGGCGCTGGTCGGGGACGACCTCGTTGACGGGGACCGCGAAGACCGAGGAAGCGGTCGCGGCGTGGAAGTCGAAGCCCGAGTTGAACGCGTCGATGAGGGCGTCGTCCTTGGACAGGTGGGCCATGATGCGCATCTCGATCTGGCTGTAGTCGGCCGTCAGCAGGGTCTCGTAGCCCTCGCCGACGACGAACGCGCGCCGGATGCGCCGCCCCTCCTCGGTGCGGATCGGGATGTTCTGCAGGTTGGGGTCGGTGCTGGAGAGCCGGCCGGTGGCCGCGACCGTCTGGAAGTACGTCGTGTGGATGCGCCCGTCGTCGCTGATCGACTTGAGCAGCCCGTCGACGGTCGTCTTGAGCTTGGCCACGTCCCGATGCCGCAGCAGGTGCTCCAGCAGCGGGTGCTCCGTCTGCGCGTACAGCGACTGCAGCGCGTCGGCGTCGGTCGTATACCCCGTCTTGATCTTCTTCGTCTTCGGCAGCCCGAGCTCGTTGAACAGGATCTCCTGCAGCTGCTTGGGCGAGCCGAGGTTGAACTCCCGCCCGATCACCTCGTAGGCGCCCTGCGCCGCCGCCTTCACGCCCGCGGCGAACTGCCCCTCGAGCTCCCCGAGGTAGTCGGTGTCGGCGGCGATGCCGACCCGCTCCATCTCGGCCAGGACGTTGACCAGCGGCAGCTCCACGTCGGCCAGCAGGCGGGCGGACGAGTCGCCGTCGCGGTGCAGCTCCTCGTCGATCGCCTCGGCGAGGTCGAGCGTGGCCCGGGCCCGCAGCATGAGATTCTCCTCGGCCTCGCCGGTGTTGCCGCCGAGGCCCTCGAGGGTCAGCTGGCCGGTGTCCGGCGCGTCGACCCTCAGCTCGCGCTTGAGGTAGCGCAGGGCGAGGTCGTTGAGGTCGTAGGAGCGCTGGTCGGGGCGGGCGAGATAGGCCTCCAGGGCGGTGTCGCTGGCCACCCCGTCGATGTCCCAGCCGCGGGCCAGGAACGCCAGGCGGGCCGGCTTGAGGTCGTGCAGCACCTTCGGCCGGTCCGGCGCGGCCAGCCAGGCGCCCACCGCGGCGTCGTCGGCCGCGTCGAGCTCGGCCGGGTCGAACCAGGCGGCCGGCCCGTCGGCCACGGCGACCGCGAGGCCGGTCAGCTCCCCGGTGCCGCGCCCGAACTTGCCGGCCACGGCGACGCCGACCCGGGTGCCGGCCGGGGCGTGCTCGCCCAGCCAGGCCCCGACGTCGCCGCGCAGCACCTCGCCGGCCAGATCGAAGCCGGACTCGGCCTCGGGCTCGACCGCGTCGAGGTACTGGTACAGCCGGTCCCGCAGCACCCGGAACTCGAGGGAGTCGAACACCCGGTGCACGGCCTCGCGGTCCCAGCCGCGCCAGCGCAGGTCGTCGGGGGCGACCGGCAGCTCGAGCTCGTCGACCAGGTGGTTGAGGTCGTAGTTGCGCATGACCTCGGAGAGGTGGGCCCGCACGTTCTCGCCGGCCTTGCCCTTGATCTCGTCGACCCGGGCGATGATCCCGTCGAGGCCGCCGAACTGCACGATCCACTTGGCGGCCGTCTTGTCGCCGACCCCGGGCACGCCGGACAGGTTGTCGCTGTCCTCGCCGACGAGCGCGGCCTTGTCCCGATACTGCGACGGCGGGATGCCGTACTTCTCCTCCACCTTCGCCGGCGTCATGCGCTCCATCTCGCTGACCCCGCGCTTGAGATACAGCACCGTCACCTCGTCGCTGACCAGCTGGAACGAGTCGCGGTCGCCGGTGACGATCGAGGTCGGCATGCCCTGCTCGCGGGCGTGGCGGGCGAGCGTGGCGATCACGTCGTCGGCCTCGTAGCCCGGCTTCTCCACGAACGGGATGCGCAGGGCGTTGAGCACCTCCTTGATCAGGTCGACCTGCCCCGAGAACTCGGGCCGGCTGGCGGCGCGGTTGGCCTTGTACTCCGCGTATTTCTCCAGGCGGAACGTCTGCCGCGACACGTCGAACGCCACCGCGATGTGCGTGGGCTGCTCGTCGCGCAGCATGTTGATCAGCATCGAGGTGAAGCCGAAGACGGCGTTGGTCACCTGGCCCGTCTGCGTGGAGAAATTCTCCGTAGGCAGGGCGAAGAACGCCCGGTAGGCGAGCGAGTGCCCGTCGAGCAGCAACAGCCTGGAGTCAGTCGAACCCGTCACGCTTAGCGAGCCTAGTCCGGAGGTACGACAGTTTCCGCCGCGGCCCGCCGCGAACTTCGCCCCTTTTGTCCGGATCACCATGAGGAAGAAACCTCGGACAATGCGAATCGCGTTGCGGTTGCGAACAAGAAGATTACGACTGCGCAACTTCCTAGGGCGTGTTGCCCCGAAGGACTAGTGCCGTCCGGTGAGTGTCATTAAGTTGTGCCTTCATCAGCGTCTTGGCAACTAGGCGCAACCACGCCTACCGCGCGCTGCTAAAAAGGAGACAGGTGATGATCCGCCCCAATCTCGGATGGCGCTCGGTCGCTGTGCTGAGCACCGCGTGCCTGGTGCTCGGCGCGTGCGGTGACAAGTCCGACAGCCCGTCCACGACCGCCACCTCCGGCGGCGCCGCGGCGGCCGGTGACGGCGTGCTCAAGATCGGCACGATCCTGCCGCAGACTGGCTCCCTGGCCTTCCTCGGCCCGCCGGAGTTCGCCGGCGTGGACCTGGCCATCAAGGAGATCAACGACAACGGCGGCGTGCTCGGCAAGCCCGTCACGATCCAGCACATGGACTCGGGCGACACCTCCACGGACATCGCCACCCAGTCGGTCAACAAGCTGCTCACCGACAAGACCGACGTCATCATCGGTGCGGCCTCGTCGTCCGTCTCGCTGTCCGTCATCGACAAGATCACGGGCGCCGGCGTTGTCCAGATCTCCCCGGCGAACACCTCCACGGCGTTCACCACCTACAACGACCACGGCCTCTACTTCCGCACCGCTCCCCCGGACACCCTCCAGGGCCGCGTGCTGGGTGACCTGATCGTCCAGGACGGCAACGCCACGACCGGCATGCTGGTCCTCAACGACTCCTACGGCGTGGGCCTGGCCCAGAACGCCAAGGCGGAGATCGAGAGCGGCGGCGGCAAGGTCATCGAGTCGGTCACCTACGACCCGAAGGCCGCGGACTTCTCGGCCGACGTCGCGAAGATCAAGCAGGCCAACCCGGACGTGATCGCGATCATCGGTTTCGACGAGACCAAGAAGATCGTCCCCAAGCTGGTCGAGGCCGGTCTCAAGACCAAGAAGTGGTACTTCGTCGACGGCAACGTCGCGGACTACTCGAAGGACTTCCCGGCCGGCACGCTGAACGGCTACAAGGGCACCCAGCCCGGCGCCGAGGCCAAGGGCGACTTCAAGCAGAAGCTCCTCGCGATCAACAAGGACCTGAAGGACTTCAACTACGCCGCTGAGTCCTACGACGCCACCATCCTCGCCGCCCTGGCCGCCGAGGAGGCCAAGTCGGACAACCCGGCCGAGATCGCCAAGCACCTCATCACCGTCTCCAAGGGCGGCGAGAAGTGCACCGCCTTCAAGGCCTGCGTCGACCTCATCAAGGCCGGCAAGGACATCGACTACGACGGCGTGAGCGGCCCGATCTCGTTCAACGACGCCGGCGACCCGGCCGAGGCCACCATCGGTGTCTACACCTACGGCCCCGACAACAAGCTGCTCCCGGACGTCAAGTACCAGACCGGCAAGATCTGAGCCTGACGGCCCCGGAGGCCCCCGTCGCGCAAGCGGCGGGGGCCTTTTCGTGCGCCCGGCAAGGGCGGGAAGCGTCGCGACGAGCCCGACGCGGAACCGGGTCAAAAGCGCAAAACCGAAAAGCCTCCTGGCTCCGGTCCGCGTCACGACAGACCGTTGCTCCCGTCAGCGCCTGGTCTGGATCGATCGGAGCGAAGCCAAATCGAGCCAGACTGGGCGAAGCGGCCGGGGCCTGCCTTAAGGGCGGCCCCGACCTGCCAGGTCCGCGGTGCCAAGGGCCCGCGAGCCTGCGGCCGCGAACACACCGGTGATGACCGACAGCAACAATTGCTCCGCATTAGGAACGCGGTGGCAAACCAAGATCGGCGTTAATGCAACGAACCGCAAGATGGCATTTGTAAAAACGCCGTGAAATCAGGCGCAGAAGACCCCCGCCGCGGGCAAAGAAATCCCGCGCCGCCAGAGGGAGCGACGCGGGATTCGGCCCGGCAAAAACGTTGGTTCAGGCCCGGGCGAGCGTCCCGAGGTACAACTCGATCACCCGCGGGTCGTTGATGAGTCCCTCGCCCGAGGACGTGTAGGCGTTGCGGCCCTGGTCGAGCACGTACCCCCGGTCGCAGATCTGCAGGCACCGGCGGGCGTTCTGCTCCACCATCACGACCGTCACCCCGGTCGAGTTGATCTGCTTCGTGCGGAAGAACACCTCGTCCTGCAGCGCCGGGGACAGGCCGGCCGACGGCTCGTCCAGCAGCAGCACGGTGGGCTCCATCATGAGCGCCCGGGCCATGGCCACCATCTGCCGCTCGCCGCCGGACATGAGCCCGGCCCGCTGCTTGCGCCGCTCGGCGAGGGTCGGGAACAGCTGCGTGACGAAGTCGAAGCGCTCCTTGAACCGCTTCGGCTTGAGGAAGGTCCCCATCTGGAGGTTCTCCTCGATCGTCAGCGCGGCGAAGACGTTGTTCGTCTGCGGCACGAAGCCGATGCCCCGCTCGACGAGCGCGTGCGCCTTGAGGTTGGTGATGTTCTCCCCCCGCAGCGTCACCGTCCCCGACCGGACGTTGACCAGCCCGAACATGGCCTTGAGCAGCGTCGACTTGCCGGCGCCGTTGGGCCCGATGATGCCGACCAGCTCGCCGTCGTGCACGTAGAGGTCGGCGCCGTTGAGGATGTTGACGCCCGGCAGGTACCCGGCGACGACGTCGTCTGCCCGCAGTACCGCACCCTCGGCTTTGGCGAGATGCTCGGTGCGGTCGACGATCTCGTTGCTGACGGGCGCGCCCGCCGCGTCCTCGGTGAGCTCTTCGGGGTCGGTCACGGTCGTTCCTTCCCGTCGGCGCCCTCGGAGGAGGCCGCCGCTTCGCTCTCGAGCTCGTCCACGGCCGGGATCAGGGCCACCTCGCCGCCCTCGGCCAGGTCGCCGGCGTCGATCTCCTCGCCGCCCACGGTCTTGACCGCGCCGTCGTGGTGCGCGCCCAGGTAGGCGTCGATGACCCGCGGGTCGGCCATGACCTTGTCCGGGGTGCCCTCGGCGATCACGCCGCCCTGCCCCATGACGATGATCCAGTCGCTGATGTCGTGGACCATGTCCATGTCGTGCTCGACGAAGAGCACCGTCATGCCATCCTCGCGCAGCTGCTTGACGTGGCCGAGCAGCGACTGCGTCAGCGCCGGGTTGACCCCGGCCATCGGCTCGTCGAGCATGACCATCTCCGGCTGGACCATGAGGGCCCGGGCCATCTCCAGCAGCTTGCGCTGGCCGCCGGAGAGGCTGCCGGCGAAGTCGTCCTTCTTGGCGATGAGCTTGAACCGGGTGAGCAGATCCTCCGCGCGGGCGGTGATCTCGTCCTCCTGCTGCTTCCACAGGCCTGGCACGAGGGCGCGCCAGAAGCTCTCGCCCTTCTGCCCGGTCGCGCCGAGGCGCATGTTGTCGATCACCTTGAGCTTCGACAGCGCCTTGGTCAGCTGGAAGGTGCGCACCATCCCGGCGCGGGCCACCTTGTGCGCCGGCACGCCGGACAGCGACGTGCCGTTGAACGTCCAGGAGCCCTCGTCCGGCACGTCGAAGCCGGTCAGCAGGTTGAAGAACGTCGTCTTGCCGGCGCCGTTGGGGCCGATGAGCGCGGTGATCGAGCCGCGCTGGATCTCGACGTGCTTGACGTCGACGGCGGTGAGGCCGCCGAAGCGGCGCACCACGTTGTCGGCCACGAGGATCGGGTCGGGCTTGGGCACGCCCGGCTCCCCGGGCAGCTCCGCAAGCGCGGCGACCGCCCGCTCGCGGGCCGTGCCGGTGGCCGTGGACGCAGCGGACAGGGACTCAGCGGACATCGAGCATGACCTCCCTCTTGTCGCCGAAGATGCCCTGCGGCCGGTAGATCAGCATCAGGATCAGGCCGATGCCGACGAGGACGTAGCGGACCGAGCCCGCCTGGGTGGTGGTGATCAGCCAGGAGGGAACGTCCTGGTGGTTGATCGCCTCGGAGATGACCGAGTCGACGAAGACCAGCAGCACCCAGAAGATGGCCGCGCCGATGACCGGGCCGAAGACCCGGGCCGCGCCGCCGAGGATGACGATGGTGTACGCGAAGAACGTGAACTCCGTGCCGAAGGTGTCCGGCTGCACCGCCGCCCGGTCGAGGGCGAAGACGAAGCCGCCGAGGGAGCCGATGATGCCGCCGAGGACCAGCGACTGCATCTTGTACGAGAACACGTTCTTGCCGAGGCTGCGCACCGCGTCCTCGTCCTCGCGGATGGCCTTGAGCACGCGGCCCCACGGGCTCTTCATGAGCAGCCACACGACCAGGCAGCTCAGCACGATCAGGCCCCAGCCGACGACGAGCACCCACGTCTCACGGTCGCTGAAGGTGATCAGGCCGCCGATGTCGATGCCGCCGCTGCCCTTGAACGGGTTGGCGTTGTAGAAGTCGGTCGAGAAGCCCTGCAGGCCGTCCGACGCGCCGGTCCACTTGCGCAGGTCCGTGGAGCGGTAGATGAGCCGGATGATCTCGGCCGCCGCGATGGTGACGATGGCCAGATAGTCCGCCCGCAGCCGCAATGTCGGGATGCCCAGCAGCAGCGCCAGGACGACGGCCGCGGCCAGGCCGATGGCGACGCCGAGGAAGAACGGCAGGTTGAACGTCGAGACCGTGATGGCGATGCCGTACGCCCCGACGCCCAGAAACGCCGACTGCCCGAAGTTGAGCAGGCCAGTGTAGCCAAAGTGGACGTTGAGGCCGATGGCCGCGAGCGCGTAAGCAATAGTGGTGGACCCGATGATCGCTTCCAGCGTCACGCTGAAGATGCTGTGCCAGTTCATCGCGTCCTCCTCAGCCGATCCGCGTCCGGCGGCCCAGGATGCCCTGTGGCCGGAAGAGCAGGATCACGATCAGCGCCCCCAGCGCGCCGACGGTCTTCAACTCGGTAGGAATCCACAGGGTCGAGAACTGGATGAACATGCCGATCACCAGGCTGCCCAGCAGCGCGCCCCACGCGGTGCCGAAGCCGCCGAGCGTGACCGCCGCGAAGACCAGCAGCAGGATCTGGAAGCCCATGCCGAAGCCGACGTTCTGGTAGACGCCGAGGATCACGCCGGCCAGCGCGGCCAGGCCGCCGCCGATCGTCCAGACCAGCCGGATGATGCGGTCGACGTTGATGCCGGAGGCCGCGGCGAGCGCCGGGTTGTCGGCGACGGCGCGGGTGGCCTTGCCCAGCCGGGTGCCCAGCAGCGCCCAGGAGACGGCGACGAGCACCACGATCGCGATGGCGTCGCAGATGAGGTTCTTCGGGGCGATGAGGAACGGCCCGTACTGGTGGCCGGCCTGCGCGTTGAAGTCCGAGTAGGCGCGCGCCTCGCCGCCGAAGAAGTACAGGAAGAGGTAGCGCACGGCGAGCGACAGGCCGATCGAGATGATCATCGTGGTGACCAGGTTGGTGCGGCGCCTGCGCAGCCAGCCCCAGAAGGCGAAGTCCTGCACGTAGCCGGCCCCGGCGCCGATCGCGACCGCGATGAGGCCGGACAGCCACAGCGGCAGCCCGATCGTCACGTTGAACAGGAAGGCCATGAGGGCGCCGAAGGTGACCAGCTCGCCGTGGGCGAAGTTGGTCAGGCCCGTGGTGCCGAAGACCAGCGAGATGCCGAGCGCGGCCAGCGCGATGATGAGCGAGAAGTGCAGGCCGGAGTAGAGCAGGTCGGCGTACCGGTCGAAGCTCGACGGCTTCGCCGGCGTCCCCGGCTGGTTGTTCTGGCCCGGTGTCCCGCTCGCGGCGCCGGCGCTGAGCGGGAACAGCACGTTGCGGGCCTGCCCGTCGGCCACCGGCGGGGTCAGGCTGGCCCGGCCGTTGCTCAGCGTGACGCCCGAGGGGAGCGTCGACGTGTCGAGGTCCACCCGGTACGTCCCGGCCGAGGGGACCGGGATACTCCACTTGCCCTGGGCGTCGCTGGTCGCTTCGCCAACGGGCGCGCCGTCCTGTGTGAACGCTTTGATCTTGACCCCGGCGACGGGGGCGTCGCCGTTCTTCAGCATTCCCTGCAGTGACTCCCCGTCGGCCCAAGCGCTCGTGGCGCCGATGCCGAAGGAGAGCATTACGCAGGCCAGGAAGGCCGTGAGCATGATCACGGCTCTACGCAATGGTGCTCCTCGAATAACGGTTGTCGGCTGAACCCGCAAGGGGGCGGACAGCATCCCGCCCCTCGGGATTGGCGGATCATAGCCCGCGCCGCAAGCCAATTGCGGGCCGTTATCAAGCCGTTATTCGATGCTGCGCAAGCCGTCGCAAAGCGCGCCATGCGCAGGTAAAAGGTCAGGACTCCGCGGTTACGGTGCTGTTTCCGCCGGCCGTTTCGGTGATGATCCGGTCGGCGACTTCACGCATCGTCATGCGGTGGTCCATCGCCGTGCGCTGGATCCACTTGAATGCCTGCGGCTCGTTCATGCCATAGGTCGCCATGAGCTGGCCTTTGGCCCGCTCGACCACCTTGCGGGTCTCCAGCCGCTCGGTCAGCGTGGCCACCTCGGACTCGAGCACCGACAGCTCCGCGTAACGCGACACCGCGATCTCGACCGCCGGCACCAGGTCGCTCTTCTGGAACGGCTTGACCAGATAGGCCATCGCCCCCGCGGCCCGCGCCCGCTCGACCAGGTCGCGCTGGCTGAACGCGGTCAGGATGACCACGGGCGCGATCCGCCCGCCGGCGATCTTCTCGGCCGCCGCCAGCCCGTCCATGATCGGCATCTTGATATCCAGGATCACCAGGTCGGGCTTGAGCTCCTCGGCCAGTCGCACGGCAGTCTCGCCGTCGCCGGCCTCGCCGACAACGTCGTACCCCTCCTCGACGAGCATCTCCCGCAGGTCGAGACGGATGAGCGCCTCGTCTTCAGCGATGAGCACTCGACGGCTCTGTGCCTCAGCCACTGGCCTCTCCCGAATCGATCCGACAAAACCTTCGACGGCGATTACCGTCGCGATCAGAGTAGTGGGTACCCTGGTGCGGCGTACTGGTCCCGGTATCCCAATCGGCAGAGGAACGGAGCTCAAACCTCCGACAGTGTGGGTTCGAATCCCACCCGGGGCACCACAACTCGGACAGATCACCCAGTTTACCGTGACGCCGAACACGCTCGCGACGGTCGTTCAGGCGGGTATTCATTCAAGCCTGACCGGTTCCGCGCCGTCGGTCAGCAGGTCCAGCCCGGCGCCGCTGACCACCTGCGCCGGTTGACGGTCCCGCCCCGCGATGGCGGCGAGCCGTCCGATCGGCAGGCGGTCGGCCTCGGCGGCGGCGGCGAAGACCACGTTGCCGAAGCGGCGGCCGCGCAGCAGCTCCGGCCGCACGATCAGGCACACGTCGGCGAAGGCGGTGCGCAGGGTCGCCGCCTGGCCGCGGGAGAAGGCCAGCGGGGCCAGGTCGGCCACGTTGACGGCGTACACCCCGCGGGGGGCCAGCACGCGGGCCACCTCCGCGGCGAACGTGACGTCGGAGACGCTCTCGGGCATCTGGGCGGCGTCGTAGACGTCGCCGATGACCAGGTCGTAGGCGCCGGAGTCCAGGCCGGCCACCGTCTGGCGGGCGTCGCCGATCGTCAGGGCGATCTCCGCCTCCGCCGGCAGCGGCAGGACCCGCTGCACGAACGCGGCCAGGCGCCGGTCGCGCTCCACCACCAGCTGCGCCGAGCCGGGGCGGGTGGCGGCCACGTAGCGGGGCATGGTGAAGGCGCCGCCGCCCAGGTGGAGCACCCGCAGCGGGGCGCCGGCCGGGGCCATCGTGTCGACGACCGAGCCGATGCGGCGGGTGTACTCGAAGTACAGGTGCGTGGGGTCGTGCACGTCGACGTACGACTGCTGCACCTCCTCCACCAGGAGGGTCCAGCCGCCCTTGCGGCGGGGGTCGCGCAGCAGCCGGGCCGCGCCGAAGTCAGCGTCCTCGGCGATCCCGTCGATGATCTCCCGCCAGCTTCCCATCGGGGGACAACCGTACCGCGAACCGGCGAAACCCTCAGATGCAGGGCGTCGGGGCCGAAACGACGGGCATGGAGGGGCGCGCCACCACGATCATCCGCACGGTCGACGACGTCATCGACGCCCGGGCGATCACCACCGTGTTCCAGCCCATCGTGCGGCTCGACTCGTGGAACCACCGGCGGCACGAGGTCGTCGGCTACGAGGCCCTCACCCGCGGCCCGGCCGGGACGCCCTGGGAGGAGCCGCTGCGGCTGTTCGAGGCGGCGGCCGGGGCGGGCCGGCTGGCCGAGCTCGACTGGGTGTGCCGGGCCGGGGCGTACCGGGCGGCGATCGACGCCGGGCTGCCGGTCGGGCTGACCCTCTTCGTCAACGCCGAGCCCGCCGCGCTGAGCGCACCCTGCCCGCCCGACCTGGCCCCGACCATCCTCGACGCCCAGCTGCGCCTGCGGGTGGTGACCGAGCTGGCCGAGCGGGCCATCGGCGACGACCCGGCGGCCCTGCTCACCGCGGCGGAGGCCTGCCGCGGATCGGGCTGGGGCGTGGCCCTCGACGACATCGGCGCCGAGCCCGCCTCGCTGTCGGTCCTGCCCTTCGTCCACCCCGACGTGGTCAAGCTGGACCGGCACCTCACCCAGCGGCCGGGCGGGGCCTACGCGGCCCGGGTCGTCAACGCGGTGGTCGCCTACGCCGAGCGGACCGGGGCGGCGGTGCTGGCCGAGGGCATCGAGACCGAGGAGCACCTGGCCGGGGCGCTCGGCCTCGGGGCCACCCTCGGGCAGGGCTGGCTCTTCGGCCCGCCCGGCCCGCTGCCGCCGGACGTGGCCGGGCGGCGCTGCTCGCTCAGCGTGCCCCTCGTCGCGCCGCCCGCGCCGGCCGGGGGCCGCACGCCGTACGAGATCGTGGCGGCCCGCCGGCCGACCGCCGAGGCGACCAAGCGGATGCTGCTGCCGCTGAGCCACTACCTGGAGACTAAGGCCCGGGACCCGGCCGAGCCGCCGATGCTGCTCGCCTCGTTCCAGGAGGGCGCGCACTTCACGCCGGCCACCGCCCGGCGCTACGCGGCGATCGCCGAGACCGCGGCGCTGGTGGCGGTGCTCGGCACCGAGCTGCCGGGCACCCCGGCGCCGGGCGTGCGAGGGACCGCGTTCGCCGGCAACGACCCGCTGCGCGGCGAGTGGAACGTGATCGTGGTCGGCCCGCACTTCGCGGGCGCCCTGGTGGCGCGGGACCTGGCCGACACGGGGCCGCAGGAGCGGCGCCGGTTCACGTACGCGCTGACGTACGACCGGGATCTCGTTTTGGATGCGGCCCGTGCGCTGCTGCACTGGATCGTGCCAACATAGGCGGGCATGAGGCGCCTGCTGCCGGTCGCGTTGCTCGTGCTCGTCTCGCTGGGCGGCGCCGCGCTGGCCGGCCACGGCACGCCCGCCGGGCCCGCACCCGCCGCCACCCCGGCCTTCAAGGTGCGGGTCGAGCTGAGCCAGGGCCGGGTCGACGAGGTGCGCCACTGGGTGCAGGTCTCCCTGCGCAACGACGGGCCGGAGAAGCTCGTCGTCGACCGGGTCGAGCTGCAGGCCCCGTCCTTCAAGGGGATCGAGCCGGTGCAGGCCGACGCCTGGCTGCCGCCGGGCGGGCTGCAGGTCGACGTCCCGATGTCCTACGGCACCGGCATCTGCACCGGCGACGAGCTCAGGCCGCACGCCGCGCCCTCGTTCGTGGCCCTGCGCGTGCACACCGACGGCGGCCCGGCGCGGGACCTGCGGCTGCCGCTGGAGACCCCCAACGCGATGCTCGACCAGTTCCTCGCCATCGACTGCCAGCAGACGTACCTCGACCGCCAGGCGACCTTCACCTTCGGCCCGTGGACGCACCTGCCCAGCGGCTGGGTCAGCGGGACCGTGCTCGTCCGGCGGACCGGCTTCAAGGGCACCGTGACCCTGCAGGAGTTCACCGGCAGCATCCTGCTCGAGGTCGTGCCGACCCCGCGGCGCGAGGCCACCCCGAAGCCGTACGGCGTGCTGCCCCCCGGACAGGACGAGCTCGCCATCCCGATCGTCGTCGACGGCGAGCGCTGCACGCCGCACTCGCTCGGCGAGATCAAGAAGCCCTTCGTGTTCCCGGCCTGGGTGAGCCTCGACGGCGGCCCGCTGCTCTACACCGAACTCAAGATCACCGACGCCGAGATCGCCGCCTTCAAGCCCGTCGTCGACACCTGCGCGGCCCAGCACACGCAGATGTAGTCCGCCAAGGTTTAAGCCAGGTTTAGGCCGGTTGCACGCGCGCGAGCGCGAATGCCATGCTCCCAGCCATGTCCGAGGCCGGTCGGCGAGCCCGCGCCGCTCTCCCCGCGGTCGCCCTGCTGGTCCTCGCCACCGGGGCGATGCTGGCGCTGTCCACCCTGCTCGGCTTCGCGCCGCTGCCGCCCGCCTGGCGGCTCCTGCTGACCCTGCTGGTGGCGCTGCTGCTGGCCCTGGCCGCCGCCGACCAGGTGCGGGCCGCGCTCACCGACTGGCAGGGCGCGGCCGCGGCCGAGACCGGGGTGCACCGCCGGGGCCGCCGGCGCGATCCGGAGCGCTCCGGGGAGTACACCGGCGAGTTCACGGGCGAGTTCACCGGGGAGGCGCGCCGGCCCGAGCGGCCGAAGCCCCGCCGCCCGTCGTGGGTCCGCATCGCCGTGACCGCCGCCGTCGCCGCCGTGCTCGGGGTGCTGCTGTGGGTGCCGCAGTTGCCGGTGCACGCCCCCGCCCGCGCCACGGCCACGTTCCTGTTCGGCTACGCCGCCTACGCGCTGCCGGTGCTGCCGCTGCTGCTGGTCTGGCCGCTCCCCCGCCTGCCGCGCGAGCCCTGGCCGTGGCAGACCCTGCTGGTGCCCGTGGCCGACCGCCGGCGGTGGC